>DATNKC010000074.1:0-11522 GCA_035603615.1 Steroidobacteraceae bacterium
TGGCTTATGATCCAAAGCTACTGTACCGCGATACGGTATAGGTGAATCACCAAAATAATCATTCGGACGGCTGTAATCGTTGTGGGCACAGCACCGACGGCCCCTTTGCCTACAAGCGGGATTTAGACATGAAGACCACCGGAATCATTTCGCTGTTTCTCTTGGCCTCTGCGGCCGGCCTGTTCATCTCCTCGCACGCTGCGGTCGGCCCCTTCGGCGATAAACCCGATTCGGCGCGCAGTCTGCCCGCCGACAATTTGCCGCCGTTTCGCATGTTGGATGCGCAGGGCAACCTGGTGCCCCTCCCCCCTCTGCCGCCAGGCGGTTTGCATCACGAGCCAGGCGGAGCACCCGAATCGACCGCACGGGGCCCATCGCTGGCCCTGGCGCTGGAAGCTGCGCAAACTGCGATCGAGACTTGCCACACCAATGGCTATCGGATCGGCGTGAGCGTCATTGACTCGGTCGGCGAGGCTCGCGCGATGATCACCGCGGACGGGGCTGACGGCAGCCATGTCTTCGTGGCGATGCGCAAAGCGCTGACGGCATTGGCCACGGAAATGCCGAGTGCCAAAGCCGCCGATCTGGTTGCCCACGACAAGGCGCTGCTCGCGCGCATTAAACCGAACATGTTTGTCATGGGCGGCGCGCTGCCGATCATCGTCAATAGCCAGACCATCGGCGCGATTGGCGTGAGCGGAGCGGCAGGCATGCCCTTCGGTCATCAGGATGAGCTGTGCGCGGCCGCCGGTTTGGTCAAGATTCAGAACAGACTCAAGTAGCAGGAGAAGCGTATGCCCGGGTGGCAAGAAGGCGATTGGCGCAACGAAGAATTATGCAAGTTCGAAGAGTCGAACATGCTCAACAAGATGGGGCTCGAGTTCTACGATTTGAGCCATCCCTGGGGACTGGGTCAACCGTGTTGGCCCTATTTCGAAGACGTCAAGATCGAGCGGCTGCATAACATGTCCAGATCCGGCGTGCTCACTCAGAGGATCACGACGGTCATGCATTCGGGCACCCACATCGACGCCCCCGCGCATGTGGTGCCGGGAACGCCCTTCATGGACGAAGTGCCCCTCCCCTACTTCTTCGGCACCGGCGTCGTGGTATCGATACCCAAGAAGAAATGGGAAGTGATCACCGCCAAGGATCTGGAGAATGCGCGCCCGAAAATACGGCCCGGCGACATCGCGATCGTCAATACCGGCTGGCATAAATACTATGGCGACAACCAGCACTATTATGGCTATTCACCGGGTTTCTATAAGGAGGCGGGTGAATGGTTCGTCGAGCGCAAAGTCAAAATGTGCGGCAACGACACCCAGGCGCTGGACCACCCGTTCGGCACCGCCATTGGCCCGCATGGACCGGGGGCGCCTTTTGGCCTCTTGCCAAGGCTCAATGAAGAATACGAGCGCACTACGGGGCGCAAGGTGATCGAGGATTTTCCCGAGTGGGAGCCCTGCCACAATGCAATCTTGTCCGCCGGCATTTGCGGCTTTGAAAATATCGGCGGCGATATCGATAAAGTCACCGGAAAGCGCGTGACGTTCGCGGCCTTCCCCTGGCGCTGGAAGAAAGGCGACGGCTGCATCGTCCGCTTGGTCGCGATCACGGATCCGAGCGGGAAATTCAGGATCGAGACCGGTAGTTCCGAGTAGGCTAGGCCGCTATGCAGATCACTCGCTTTGCCGAGGCGCGCCGTTACGACGCTCCAAAACACTTCGATATGCGTTCCCTGCGCTTGCAGGGATTCGACGTCTCCGCGTCCAAGTTTGCCTGGGTGGGACTGTCGCACTTTCTACCTCAGGGGGGCGCGGAAATGGATGCCGGGCCGCTGGAGAAAATCTATGTGGTATTGGCGGGCGAAGTGACGATCGAGCTGGGCGATGGAACCCTCCATGTTCTAAAGCCGCTCGACAGCTGCCACATCCCCGGCGGCGAGGCACGCTCGATCCGCAATCTGGGAAACGACATCGCCACGATGTTGGTCGTCATGCCGCACCCGGAACCCAAGGGATGACGCTGCCCGCCATCAATCCAGCCGGGCTGTTCGATGTGCGTGGCAAATCCGCACTCGTGGTCGGCGCCACAGGCGCCTTTGGCAAGGTGGCTTGCGCGACGCTCGGCGCAGCCGGTGCTTTACTGACCGTAGCGGCCGGTAACGCCACAGAGCTTGCGAAGCTGACGCAGGAACTTAAATCCGCCGGCTGCCAGTCGACTGCCGTGGCCAAGCGCTCAAACAGTGAAGCAGACGCTGCCGCCATCGTCGAGGCTGCCGTCAGCGCTCATGGCGGCGTGGACATTCTGGTCGTGGCTTCCGGCATGAATGACGTGTCTCCCATCGTCGATATGTCGCCCGAGCGCTTCGGCCGGGTCATGCAGGCCAATGTTGAAGGAGCGTGGCTCATTGCGCGTGCAGTCGGACGGCAAATGATCGCGCAGGCGCGCGGTGGAAAAGTGGTGTTCACCTCCTCCGCGCGCGGCAAGCTCGGGCACCCTGCCGGATACTCAGCCTACTGCGCTTCCAAATCCGCGGTCGATGGCATGACCAAGGCGCTGGGGTGCGAATGGGGCAAGTACGGCATCACCGTCAATGCCATCGCGCCGACCGTGTTCCGCTCTCCGCTCACGGCGTGGATGTTCGAAGATAATGACAAGGCGAACACCGTACGGGCCGGATTTCTGGCGCGAGTTCCCATCGGCCGTCTGGGCGAGCCTGAAGATCTGGCCGGCCCGTTGTTGTTCCTGTGTTCCCGCGCGTCGGATTTCCACACCGGACACGTCGTCTACGCGGACGGCGGGTATACCGCGGGCTAGGGACATGATCCGACCGCGGTCAATCGCGATCGTCGGCGGCGGCCTGATGGGTGCGGGCATCGCGCAGGTCTTCGCCGTTGCTGGGCATTCGGTGACCGTTTTCGAACCCGCGGATGCCATACGGGCGACGGTGCGCTCGCGCATTTCGGAGACCTTGAGCCTGTATGGTCTCGATGAGAGCGTGGCCGAAAGCGTTGCCGTCACGGACAATTTCACGCAGGCGGTCGAGCGCGCGGATTACGTTACCGAAGCTGCGCCGGAAAAACTCGAACTCAAACAGAAGATATTCGCCGATCTGGTGGCGGCGTGTCCCGTTGCAACGATTCTGGCATCCAACACCTCGGTGATTCCCATTCATCGTATTGCTGCCGGACTCGCGACGGCCGAACGAATCGTCGGAACCCACTGGTGGAATCCGCCAGGACTCATTCCCCTGGTCGAAGTGATTCAGTCCGAAAAGACGTCGGATGCCACGATTCAAGCCACCATGGAACTGCTCGCTTCGGCCGGAAAAGCACCCGCTCACGTGACCAAGGATGTCCCAGGATTTGTGGCCAATCGCCTGCAGCACGCGCTATGGCGCGAAGCCATCGCCATGGTTGCCGCAGGTATTTGCGATGCCGCCACGCTCGATGCCTGCGTGAAGAACAGTTTTGGTCTGCGTCTGGCAGTTTTGGGCCCGTTGGAGAACGCTGACTTGGTAGGTCTTGATCTGACGCTCGATGTGCACAGAACGATCATTCCGGAATTGGACCGCTCGGACGGCCCGAGTCCGTACCTCGAAGCGCAAGTAGCCGCGGGCCGGCTGGGATTCAAGTCCGGCGAGGGTTTTCGCGCCTGGACCGATGATGAAATGAAGGCTCTGCGTCGCAAGCTGGCCGCGCATTTGTTGGCGCAACGCATGTTGGCTCAACGACCGGTTTCCCGCACATGAGACCTCAGTCCGCCGAAGTGCGTACCGTGGTCCTGCTGTCATTGGGCTTCGGTCTGGTCGGCATCGACCGCTTTTTGATCAGCACCATGTACCCGGTGATCGCGCGCGACTTGCATTTGAATTATAGCGACATCGGCCTCATTACCGGCGCGCTGGCGATCGCCTGGGGAATTTCCGCGCTATTCATGGGCAATCTGTCGGACAGGATCGGCCGCCGGCGCGTGCTCACCATTTCTCTGATCGTGTTCTCCCTCCTCATCGGCGCGAGCGGCCTGGCGACCGGACTTCTCACGTTGATTGCCGTGCGCGTGGTGATGGGCTTTGCAGATGGTGCGTACACTCCAGTGAGCATTGCCGGCACCCTGGCCGCATCTCCGGCCGGCCGGCGCGGCCTCAATATTGGGATCCAACAGATGATGCTGCCGCTGTTTGGGCTGGGGCTCGCGCCCCTGTTCGTCGCGGGCGTATTGCGCTTCATCGAGTGGCGCCTGGTATTTCTGATCTTCGTCATTCCCGGATTGTTACTGGCTTTCTGGGTGTGGAGAACTATTCCGAACCTTGCGACGCCCAGCAATTCAAAACCTCGCCAAAGCTGGTCGGATTGGAAAACAGTCTTGAGCTATTCCAATGTGAGAGTGGCCGCATTGTTGATGCTGTGTTGGCTGACGTGCCTGATCACAACCAGCGCCTTCATGCCGAACTATCTCGTCGATCACCTGAGACTTGCGCCCGGACAAATGGGCGTTGTGATGTCTGCCATTGGTCTTGGTGCAAGCGCCGGCACCTTGCTGCTTCCCTGGCTGTCCGACAAGGTTGGGCGCAAACCCGTGATGGCCCTCTCCAGCATTGGCGTGCTGGTGTCGCTGTTGCTTCTTGCGAATACGGGCGACAGCGTCGTCATTCTGTTCACTTTTCTATTTTTTGTGCATTTCTTCAACAATGCGCTCATTGCCTTGACGGTGGGCCCCCTGTGCATAGAAGCCGTACCGGCATCGCTGATGGCCACGGCCTCAGGGTTGGTCATCGCGGTCGGGGAGCTATTCGGCGGCGGCTTGGCGCCCGTCATCGTCGGACGCGTTGCGCAACGCTTCGGGATAGAACATGTGCTTTGGCTGCCCATCGTGGTAATGGGCGCGGGATTTCTTCTCTGTTTGGCGATCAAGAACAGTCAGCTCGGTGCGCCGCTGGCTTCGGAGCAGGCATAACTCATGAACAACAAAGTCATCATCTCGTGCGCAATCACAGGCGCCATGCACACGCCGACCATGTCGGACGCGTTGCCGATCACACCGGCACAAATTGCGGCGCAATCCATTGAGGCCGCCGAAGCCGGTGCGGCCATCATCCATCTGCATGCACGCAACCCCGCCGACGGCGAGCCCACCGGCAGACCGGACGTGTATTCGCAATTTCTTCCGCAGATTCACCGGCAAACCGCCGCCGTGATCAACTTGACCACCGGCGGCAGCCCCACGATGACGGTGGCGGACAGGCTTGCGGCCGCCATCCGCTTCAAACCGGAAATGTGTTCACTCAACATGGGGTCGATGAATTTCGCCATTTTCCCGGCGGCCAACCGTATCAAGAAGTGGAAATACGCCTGGGAAGAAGGTTATGTGCGCAATAGCGATGACTTCATATTTCGAAATACCTTTCGCGACATCAAATACATCCTGGAGACCATGACGGACGCCGGCACGAAATTCGAACACGAATGCTACGACGTGGGTCATCTGTACAATCTCGGACACTTTCTCGACAACGGGCTCGTCAAACCACCCTTCTTCGTGCAGCTGATCTTCGGCATTCTGGGCGGCATCGGCGCGGAGCTCGACAATCTCATGTTCATGAAGCAAACCGCCGATCGCCTGTTTGGATCCGCCAACTTCCAGTGGTCGGTACTGGCCGCCGGCCGGCATCAAATGCCCTTTTTGACGCAGGCCGCGCTCCTGGGCGGAAACGTGCGCGTGGGTCTCGAGGACAGTCTCTTCATCGAACGCGGCAAGCTGGCCGAGTCCAATGCCCAGCAAGTCCACAAGATCAAACGCATTTTGGCCGAAATGGGCCGCGAGGCCGCAACGCCGGCTGAGGCGCGTCAAATGCTCGGGCTCAAGGGTCAACAGCACGTTGCTTATGAGTGAGCCGCCGCCTCAGAGGGCGCGCATGACACTGGCACTGTGCGCGGCAGCCGCGCTATTTGAGGGGTTCGACAATCAATCCATGGGTGTGGCGGCACCGCGGGTCATCGCGGAGTTCGCGTTGTCGACCACGCAGGCAACCTTAATTTTTACGGCAGCGACTATCGGGCTATTTCTCGGCGCCGGCATTGGCGGCCGTTGCGCAGACCTCATCGGCCGTAAACGCACCCTCATCGCGACGTTGCTGCTATTCGGGGTTTGTTCTTGTTTGACGGCACTCGCCGTTGGTCCGAAGAGCTTATTGACCATGCGATTTCTCACGGGACTGGGTTTGGGCGGTGCCATGCCAAACTTCATATCGCTTTCCTCAGAATCGACGCCCGCGGATCGGCGCATCAGCGTGGTGACCCTGATTATGGCGGCGATGCCCCTCGGCGGTGCAATGGCGGCAGCGGTGTCGTTGGGTGGTCAGGTCGGCTGGAACTGGCGCATCATTTTCTACATTGGCGGATTGGTACCCATTGTCACCGCAACGTTGATGCTGCGCCTGCTGGCGGACCCGCGAAAAACCAATGTGGCAATGCCAACAGGGCCGGTTCAACTTGAAAGCCTCGCTTCTACTTTGTTCGGGCGCGCTCGGGCACCGACGACGGCGCTGCTCTGGGCGGGATTCTTCTTTACGCAACTCGTGCTCTACCTCATGCTTAATTGGCTGCCCAGCCTGGTAATCGGTTTGGGCTTCACGCGCAGCCAGGCGAGTTGGACCTCTGTTTGCTTCAATTTGGGTGGGGCCGCGGGTGCGGGATTGCTGGGTAAACTCCATGCCGGGAACCATCGCCGACAATGGGTGCTAACGACCTATGCAGGAATGGCTGTCGCGCTCACCGCGGTAGCCTCGATTAACAAGGTGTTCGCCGTTGCCCTACTGGCGTGCGCTTTTGCCGGCGTGTTCATCGTCGGCGCACAGCTGATTTTGTTTGCGCTGGCGCCGCTATACTATAGAAAGCCAATACGCGGCACAGGCGTCGGCGCCGCCGTCGCCGTTGGACGCTTGGGAACGGTCGTCGGCCCGATATTTGCCGGCGTGCTCTTGGCCGGCGGCAGCAGCAGCGCGGCGGTCCTGCTCGGGATCATACCGTTCGTGTTACTGGGCGGCAGCGCGGCCTTCGCATTGACATGGCGCAATCAGACCGATGAGTAACCGACTTATTTTCATCGGTGCTGCCGATGCGGATGCCGGCCAATTCGAGGCACGAGCGCGAGCGGATTTTCCGGGTCTCGATTTGTATGCCAGCAATGATCGAAGCAGCATATTCGCGCATCTCGATGGCGCCGAAGCGCTGATTGGGCATCATTTTCAATTTGATGAGGACATGCTGCGGCGGGCCCAGGCGTTGCGCTGGATTCAATCCCTGACCACGGGCACCGACGCCATCCTGCAGTTGGCGGCGCTGCGCGCCGAGGTGACGGTCACTTCAACTCGCGGCATGCACGGACCGCAAATGTCGGAACTGGTGTTCCTGCAAATGCTCGCCCTGCTGCGCAATTTTCCCCGCATGCAGCGAAACCAGGCCGCACACCGGTGGGATCGCTGGCCGCAGCCCTTGTTGGCAGGCAAGACCGTGGTGATTGTTGGCGTGGGGGCCATCGCCGAAGTGCTGGCGCCCCGATGCAAGGCATTCGGCATGACGGTCTACGGGATTTCCAATTCCAGCCGCCGGCCGGCAGGCTTCGATGAAATACTGCCGCGCGGCGAGTTGCAGCGCGGCGCCGCCGCGGCGGATTTTCTCGTGCTGATCGTTCCGCATAGCGCGCAAACGGAGAATCTGATCGATGCCTCGGTGCTCTCCAGTATGAAACCCAGTGCGTATTTGATCAACGTCGCCCGCGGCGGCGTGCTGGATGAAGAGGCCTTGCTCGCCGCGCTGCGTGAGAAACGCCTGGCCGGTGCGGCACTCGACGTATTTCGCGAGCGGCCGCTGCCGGCCGATCATCCTTTGTGGCGCGAAGAGAAGATCATCATCACTCCGCACATTGGCGGTATGAGCGATGTGTATCTGGATCAGGCGTACCCGATCGTTCGCGAAAACATCGAGAAGTTTCTCGCGGGCGATCTGACCGGGATGAAGAATATCGTTGCGCATTGATTGACCATAGGACACTTTCAATACCATGCAGACCCGATCGAGCCGCTCAGTGAATAGTGTTTCCGGAGACGAGATGCAGCGCCGCTGGGCGGCGGTCCGCGGCGCCATGCGAGCGCGCCGTATCGATGCCTTGGTGGTGCAGAATTCCAGCGACTGGGTTGGCGGCTATATCCGCTGGTTCAGCAATCAGCCGGCGACCAACGGATACCCCAGCAGCGTCGTGTTTCCCTTGGAGGGCGGCATGTCCTTCATCGAACAAGGCCCGTTCGGCGGCTTGAAACAATCGAGCCAGGATGAGTTCGCTGCGAGTGGTATCGCGCGTCGCTTGACGACCCCGAGTTATCCCTCCGTGGGATATTCGGGAGCCTACGACGCCGAAATTGCGGCCGCGGAGCTGAATCGTCTGGGTGCAAAGGTCGTGGGATTTGTGGCGCCCGCGGCGATGTATCATAGTTTCGGCCGCGCCTTGAGCGAAGCGCTGAAGGGCATCGAGGTGGTCGACGCCACCGATACCATCGATCGAATCAAGGCAATCAAAAGCGCCGAGGAACGATCCCTGATCCGCCGAGTCGCGACGATGCAGGATGAAGTTATGCGGCGCGTCAGGGAATTCATCCGGCCCGGACTCAAGGACTTCGAGATCGCGGCGTATGCGCAATACGTCGGCCAGCAGCTCGGCAGCGAACAAGGCATATTTCTGTGCTCTTCGGCCCCATGGGGGCAGGCGGCCAGTTTTCGGCCGCGATCCATGCAAGGGCGCACGCTGGAGCGCGGCGATGTCTATTCTCTCTTGGTCGAGAACAACGGCGCGGGCGGCTACTACACGGAGCTTTCGCGGATATTCGTTTTGGGCACGGCGCCGCCCGAGCTCATCGATGCTCACGCGGCCGTGCTGGACGCACAACGATTTGCGCTGTCGCTGCTAAAGCCCGGAAGCTACGCCAGGGATATATACGCCGAACACAATGCCTATCTAAAACAGCGCCAACTACCGGAGGAGCGTCGGCTCAGCGTCCACGGCATGGGATACGACATGGTCGAGCGGCCGCTGATCCGCGACGATGAAGACATGACGATCGAAGAGCACATGGCCATCGTCTGCCATCCGGGGATCCTCAATGAGCGGATGTTCGTGCACAACACCGACGTGTACTTGATTGAGGCGCTGGGGCCTTCGCAATGTCTTCACGGTACGCCGAAGCAAATCTTTGAGGTCGGCGTCTCCTAGCCGCGGCCCACATTGCTCTGGCGCTTGGAGGCGCATTCACGAATAAATTCAAGCACCGGGGCGCTCAAGGATTCGTCGCCGGTGTTCACCGAATAGACTTGCGTCAGATGATTGTGACCGCGAATGACCCGCAATTGAGGCTTTACATCATGCTCGGTCACCAGTTTGGCGAATAGCTCCGCGGCCTGCACCTGCATCTGCAAAAGATCCAGTTCAGCGAAGGTAATCAAAAGGGGTGCGGTCGGCGGTGCGTCGATGAGCGCCATAGTGGACATCTGCCGGTAGCGCGCGAAATCGGAGCCGAAATACGCTTCATTGCGCGGATCCGGCGTCGCAACGCCGAATTGCTCGCGTGCGAGCTTCTCTAAGACAGGATTGTAGGGTCCCGAGATCAGAATCGTTCCGGCGATATCGAAGCCCTGCGGCGGGTGAAAGCGGCGTATCAACGTGGCTGCCGCGATGTGAGCGGCGCCGGCGGATTCACCGCCCAGAAGGATTCTCGTTGGATCGAATCCCAAACGCGCCGCGTTGTCTCGAACCCATTGATAGACGCGCGTCACGTCTTCCGCGCCGGCAGGCCAGACGTGGGCCGGGGCAAGACGGTAGTTTGCGACGACGACGGCAGTGCCTTCTCGGGCAAAGCGCTGACCGATATTCTCGCGATCGGCCTTGTCACCACGAATAAAGCCGCCGCCGGGGATGAATATCATGACCGGGTGAGGCCCTTCGACCGGGTGCATGGGCTTATAAATGTCCAAACGGTGGCGAGGATCATTGCCGTAAGCCATGTCGCGGCTGACCTCGACGCCATCGCGTCGCTGCTCTTTGAGCAAGGGCTTGTACATCGATTGCGCGAAATGCAGATCGAGCACGGGACCGCGCGCGCGGATGCGGTTCTCCCGCGCAGCATCGTCGCTTCCTCGGTGTGCCTCAGCCTCTTGCATGTTCCCTAAGCCACCACTTCATTTGACTCAGCCGATTGCGGCCGGCGCTTTGTGAAATTTTCCGTCCTTCATGATGGCGCGGAGATTTTTCTTGTCTTGCAGGATCGCGACATTTTGAGTCGGGTCTCCCGTGACCAAGAGCAGGTCCGCGAGGAACCCGGGCCTGACCTGCCCCAGTTCCTTTTCCATCCCCATGATCTCGCCGCCGAGCTTGGTGGCGGCCACCAGCGCCTCCGTCGCGGTAAAGCCCAAATAGCGCACAAAGAGTTCCAAATCCCGCGCGTTACGGCCGTTGGGATTGAACGGAAATCCATAGTCGCCGCCCGGTAACAGTCGCACGCCTCTTTTCTTCAGTTCGGGACCCAGTTTTTGCTGGTGTTGCAGCACGACTGCCGCATCGGCCTTCATATGACTCATGTCCATGTGGGGCGGCGGTGCCGCATCCAATGTGGCCTGGACGATTCCGAGCGTGGGTCCTACGAAGATTTCGTGCTTGCGCTCGGCCAGCATGTCAATGGCTTCTTGATCAGCATAAGTACAGTGATAGAGAACGCGAAAGCCGTTTCGCAGGCCCATTTTGATTGCCGCGGCCGCATGCGCGTGCCCGGTCAGCCATACATTGGATTCACGCGCCTGCTCGCCGGCGGCGCGCACCTCTTCCTCGCTGTACAGAATTTCCAGGGAGGCGCCGGGCTTCAGCGCGCTTTCACCGGAAAGCAGGAATTTGACGATTTTTGCACCGCTTGCCGCGCAATCCTTGATGAATGCGCGGACGGCCTCAGGTCCCTTGCCATGGTCGGCGACACTTCCCGCTTGCAAATATGCGGTTTCATTGGGCGGTTCGCGCTCGAGCGATGACGGCACAAGGCGCGGCCCCGGCATCCCGCCGGAATCAATCTGTGCTTTGAGGGACACCTCGAGCGTTTTTCCCAACGCTCCCGCCGAATAGGCGCTGGTGAATCCATGATCAAGGAGAATCCGCGCATTGCGCGCCGTGTTGAGAAGCAGGTCTTCGGCAGGCAGGCTCATACCGGGCACGAACCGCTCCACCGAACTCGGCCAACTCAAATGCGCGTGCGCCTCGGTCAAACCAGGCATGAGCGTCGCGCCCGCGCCATCGACGACCAATGCGTTGTCGCGCGGCAAAGACGCGCCGGGCAGCCGCGCAACTGCCGCGATGCGATTGCCGTCGACCAACACCTCCGCGGCAAAGGGTGAGGTACCGCTGCCATCGAAGACGCGCGTATTGACGAAAAGAATCATTCGGTCCCCTTGTGCCCCCGCCTCTCTCGGCAAACCTGGCTCCTA
>DATNKC010000075.1:0-6027 GCA_035603615.1 Steroidobacteraceae bacterium
TCCATCGCATGGCGCCAGCGATCAGTCCCGTAAGTCGGGATGCTTGCGTCGAAGGGCTTGCTCCAGCCCGAATCGAAGCTTTCGTTCTCTGCGATATCCACGGCGCGCGCGCTGCGCAGCATGTCGAGTGCGAAATAGTTATAGGCCACCTGCACGCGCGTGCGCATCCCTTTGCCGTGGGCCCACCGTGCGAAGGCGTTTAGGTAGCGATCGCAATACAAGTCGGTGAGCGTTTGTGCATAGTCGTACCGTACTCTCTCGCCAACCTCGCCGTTGAACTCGTAAGGTCGCACGGGCAAGGCGCCGCCCCAGCTCGGATCGAGCGGATTGAAGGAAGAGTCCTTGGGTGTGTTCAGCGCAGGCAAATACGGGATGAGGGAATAGCCGCGACGGCGCTGGAATTCGGCGGGCAGATCCCCGGTCCAAAACATCTCCGCCTGTACCTCGAGCGAGTCGTGCGCGAGATCCCCACCGCGTAGCAGCGCCGCATCGTCGCTCAATAGATTTTGATCTAGATAGGCGAGTGCCGCCGAAATGCCCTGTGCGCTGAAGATATCGGCGGTCAGATAGGCAGCCTGGCCTTTCCCGGGCACCTGAGCGCTCCATGCTTCGGGCGCCACGAAAGGATTGCCTGCCATGATTTGACCCGTGGCGCGCTGCCAATAACTGAACAGCAGCCATCGCCCCGCGGGAATGTGCCAATGCAGTACGCCGCGGCTGTCCAGCTTGGCGGTGAGATCGATGGCGCTCTTGGCGTCGAGCACGACCGGTGCGGCCGCATCAGTGACTATTCTTGCCGCGCTGATGGCGACGAGCGTGGCCTCGCCAGCCAACCGCGATGGTTGACGAGGTGTCCACTCGTACTGCATAGGGCCGCTGACGGTCGCCGCCTCCGAGACCAGCTGCTGCATCGAGTCCTTCAGCTCGATGCCGGGGCTTGCGTAGGGTTGCCCTCCGCCCGGCGCCAAATCCACCTGGAGCCCGACGCGGCGCGAGGTCTCCAGGAGCGCGCGCAGCGCCGCACGTACTGAGGTTGGATCAGCGCGAAAGTCGACTCCAATTTCGGCGCTGCCAAAGCCTGCCGCCGCAAGCGCTTCAATGTTCTTCTGATCCGCGCGGGTGCGGACTTTCGGCCGGGAGTCCGCGGTGGGCTCACGCAAATGCGGATAGGTACTCTGCCAAAAATCGCTGCCGTCTGCGCAGAGGCCGGATAGGGAATATGAGGCGCATACCAGCCCCAACAGCCATCGCCGCACCTTGTTTCTTTCCACTGCCGTAGACCTTCGCTTTGAACACGCAAGCCTAATGGGCCGAGCCTCCAGTGGGAATACGTTTTCATCGACGAGACGATTCGGCAGCGCCGAACTCAAATCAAATCGGTTGTGGGATGATTTGGCCCGCGTTAGGCCGTGCAATCCCGGCATTCGTCGGAAATTCCAAACTAGGGAGATACGGATGACGAAAGTAATCGGCCAGATAGCGGCGGGCGCCGTGCTGCTCGTTTGCCTTCTGGTCCTGATCGGCGCCCACGCATACGGCCTGCCGTTTATAGCTCCCATCGGGTCGTCAGTCTTGTCGATTTTCGGCCCGTGGCTCCTCGTCGTGCCCATCGTAATCGGTGCGTTGGAAATATGGGCCTGGCGCGCGACGCGTTCGCGCGGCGCCCTCGTGTTGATCAGCTTGGCAGTTGCGGCGGCAGGATGGGCGTCGGTGGCTCTCGCCCGAATGGCGGCGGAGTTTCATCATCATGGCGTGCCGATCGATATGGTTCGCACGTTCGGGATGCGATTCTTGCCTGGTTCACGGCGCGACGAAGATGTCGTGTATGGGACCTGGCAAGATCAGCCGCTGCATCTTCTCGTCTACAAACCCAAGTCAGCCGCAACGGGACAGTCCGCACCCATTCTGCTGTACATCCATGGCGGAGGCTTCAGCATGGGTGACAGATTCGAGGGTGGCGCCAATCTTCGCTGGTTCACCGATCGCGGATGGCTTGCACTGTCGATCGACTACACCCTGTCGTCCTTCGATCGACATCTGTGGGATACCACGACAAGTCAGGTCGGTTGCGCGATGGCGTGGACCGCAGCCAATGCAGCTCGGCTGGGCGGTGATCCCGCCCGCATTTCTCTGCTGGGCTCTTCCGCCGGCGGCAATCTCGCCATCAATGCCGCGTATCTCGCCAACGCTGATCGGCTCGAGTCTTCCTGCGGTGGAACCGTGCCGCGGGTGTCGGCGGTGAGCGTGCTCTATCCGCCGGTCGATCTCGCCGCGGCCTGGGTCAGTAAAGTACCTGTGATCTCGGACATGGCGCGCCAGTTCAACACCTACTACGTGGGCGGCAGTCCCCAGCAATTCCCCGATCGATATCGGTTCGTGGCTTCGGCGACCCACATCAACGCCGCCGCTCTGCCGACTCTCGTCATCTTTGGCGAGAACGATCACTTGGTCCCGCCGGAGGCGACGGACCGTTTCGTCCAACAAGCACGCAGTGCCGGCATCGACATCGAGAGCGTCCGATTCCCGTATGGCGATCACGCCTTCAACCTCAACCAATATGGTCTCGGCAACCAGTTCTATCTTGGTATGACGGATCAATTCCTGAGCAAACACGGACAACGGCCTGCGAACTCGAGGCCGGATCCAGAGTAGGCGTCGAAAACGCTCCCGCTCTATTGCTTCTTCACCGGTGTACCGCCGGATGCAGGTGTCGCCGCAGCCGTCTTCTTGGCTGCCGCGGCCGCCTTATCAGCACGGGCGCCGGCGAGCATGTCACCCAGTGCGTAGTTGCCCTCGTGACAGGCGTACTCGAAGATCCGACCCTTGGAAGCACTGAACTCGTATTCGCCGCCCCACGAGGTATCCCATACACTCGGGTCCTGAACTTTGAATTGATACAGAATCCGATGCGGTCCGACACGCGTAAATCGTTCGGTGACTTTCAATTCTTTCCAAGCGCCGTGTAGCGCCGTCGCTTGCGGGAAGTTGGTCGTCTCGACTACTAAGGTTGGACCCTCGTACCAACCTATGGAGTCGCCCATCCATGGCCGCAGCCCGTCGGTGCGATGCTTTCCGCCGATATGAATCATGCGCACGTCGTGCACCATTTCGACCACAATGGCCACCGTGTCCTTCGTCTGTGCGATCTCGTAATTGTTGTTGTAGAGCAGAGGCAGCATCACGGGTCCGGCACTGTAGCCGAATGAGCTCAAGCAGCGTTCAGACACGGCCATATTCTCAGGATTCTCGCCGCGGTGCGCATACTGCTCCATTCCGGGAGCCTTGACGCCGCTCTTGTAGGGCGGCAGACGACCATCGGCTGGGTCTGTAATAAAAGAGCTCCGCGGCTCGCCGTTGACGCGCATCACCGTGGTGCCGGGGTCGATCCACGCGGCGTTGTAGCCGCATCCCGCGCCGCTGAAGCCCTTGCCGCAATCATGCGGCAGATCGGTGGTCTTGAATTTGGGGTCTCTTGGCGCAGCATCCGCCGCATACAGTTTCGCGTCGTCGCCTTCAACTTTCTTGACCTCTTCGGGAGTCATCACCTTGCGGGTGCCGTACTCTTTGGGTCGTTCGAGCACTGTCAAAGTCGCGTTCGTCCAGGTGCCCTCGAAATCGGGCTGACCATACACGTTCATCGGCGCCTGGTAACCGCCGGGTGCAGGCGCGGCTGGCGCCGCGAACACGGCAGGCGCTACCGCCGAAATGGCCGCGCCGGCCAGCAAGGCAGTCAATCTCTTTGAGTTCATTTCAAAGGCTCCTCGAACGACCAGTTGGGATGGCGATGGCCACCTCCAAGCTAAGTTAAATGACGCGTTGCACTTAAACCCACACGGCAATTCTTAAATCAGAAGCCCAAATGTACGCTCGCACCAAACTCCTGCATAGCTGTCGCTGGCTTTAGGTGGTCGTTCCGCGCCGCGCCGCTTCGATAGTGGCAATGTCGATTTTTTTCATCGTCATCATCGCCTCGAACGCGCGCTTGGCGGCCGCGCGGTCCGGATCCGTCGTTGCGTGACCCCTCTAGGCTACAACGACGGGGTTGCCTCTGCATCACCTGAGGCTCTTTAGCCGCCGCCACAATCCGCCCGAATTCCCTCACGGGACTGCCCGATTGAACTCTCACGCTCGGTGTTGTGCAACTAGGAGGGTAGCGGCATGGGTGCTGGAGATCTCGAGATCTGGTTGAATCATTTCGAACATCACGCTCTGCATCCGCGCTGTGTTCCGGACGGCGTTTCCGACGTTCTGAGGCCAAACGAACGGGAGCTCATTGCAAGCTCCATCGCGACGTTTCAGCTCGGCGAGCAGTCTGAGGGGCGGACACTCCTGCGCGCAACAGAGCGTTTTTGCGCGGGACAGAAACCTCACTTGCTTAGGGTAATTGAATTGCTCATCCGGGAAGAACAGCGTCATGCAGCGCTCTTGGGGGCTTTCATGCAGGATCACCGGATGGCGCTCAAGAGAGCCGACTGGACGGATCGGATTTTTCGCATTATTCGGCGACTCGCCGGCCTACGGTTCTGCGTATGCGTGCTCATCTGCGCTGAGCTAATCGGACACGTATATTATCGCGCACTCGAATCCGCTACGGATTGCGAGCGCTTGCAAGTCCTCTGCCGAACCATCGTTTCCGACGAGCTCGCGCATGTCGGATTCGAGTCTCAGTTGCTATTCGCGCTGCGAACCGGGCGCGCCGCGCGGTTGTGGGCCTTGACGCGCATTGCTCATCGGATCTTCTTCGCAACTACAGCGGTGGTGGTGTGGTTGACGCACCGCTCCGTATTGCGCGGAGCCGGGCACAGCGGGCGCAGTTTCCTGCGCGCCTGTCAGGCACAGTACAAATTCTATTTGGAGCCAACCAGCATGCTCGCGCGCTCACCCGAGTTCGCGCGCAGATGAAGCTCGCAGGACCGCTTGACTACACGGGTAACAAATGCGATTGCCGCATCGCTCAGTAACTAATCTCGAAGATGCTCTCGAGGACGACACATACCCCTACCGGAAGGCTCGCCATGCCGAAGACGAGCCGAGTCGATGTCTTGTCTGCACCGAATACACTGACGAGTAATTCCGATGCGGCGTCCGCGACCTTCGGGTGCTCACGGAACTCGGGAGTCGTAGCGAGTGAAATCCCGAGACGCACTACGCGCGTCACTCTGTCCAGCGAGCCCAAGTATTCCTTGGCGAGCGCAAGCGCGTTGAGCGCCGCCAGGCGAGTCGCGCGCCGTCCGTCTTCGACGCTCAACTCGGCCCCGACGTGTCCCAAGAACTTAGGGACTCCTCCTTCCACTGGCAATGTGCCGCTCAAAAACAGCAAGTTCCCGGTTTGGACCGCTTCAACATAGGCGCCGAGCGGAGCGGGTGGGCGAGGCAGGTTTATGCCAAGCTCTCTTAGCCGTTGTTCGGCACTGGGGTTCGTGGGGTTCGCCGACATTTACATCACCACCGACCTAGATGCGCGCCGCCGTCAACGTGCAACACCTCGCCCGTGACCTGGCTCGCCTCGGTGAGATAGAAGACGGCCTCCGCGATGTCCTTGGCGGCCGAAATCTGCCCAAGGGGTGACAGTGTGCGCAGGAACTCCTTGGGATTGTTCTTATGCAGCGGGGTATCCACGACACCTGGCGCGACCACGTTCACGCGAATGTTCTGCGGCGCGTATTCCATCGCGAGACTGCGGGATATCGCGTCGATGCCGCCCTTGGTGATCATCGCGACGGACGCGGTCAAGGCCGCAAGCGGATGATCAACGATGGAACTCGTGATGCTCACCACACTGCCGCCGCTCTTCTGCGAGAGCATCTGTTTCACGGCCAATTGCGTCGTGTGGATGAAGCCATCCAAGTTGGTGGAGGACAATGCTCGGAAGTCCTCGGGGGTGTACTCGGTGAAGGGCTTCGCAAAGAAGACACCCGCGTTGTTCACCAGGGCATCGACCGAACCGAAGCGCTTTAGCGCGGTACCGACGATCATCTCGGCTGTCGAGGCCAGCCCGATGTCGCCGTCCACCAGGGCCAGTTTGTC
>DATNKC010000076.1:0-6296 GCA_035603615.1 Steroidobacteraceae bacterium
ACCTTCGAGCGTCTGGCCGATGAACGCGGATTTGCCGTGATTTATCCCAACGGCCAAAACGGTCATTGGAACACCTGCGAGATCGACAAGGACGCGCAGCAGCCCGGCATCGATGATGTGGGATTCTTGACGGCGCTGGCTGACAAATTCATCGCCGAGGTCGGAACCGACCGCAATCGCGTGTTCGCGGTCGGTCTCTCCGAGGGGGGTTACATGGCGACTCGCCTCGCACTTGAAGCTCCGCGTTTTCGCGCTCTGGCGTCGGTCGAGGCAAATCTGCCGGCGCCTGAAAATTTCCAATGCAAGCCCGTGACGCAAGGCAGCGCGTCCATCATTCTGATTCATGGCACAAAGGACCGCCTCGTTCCCTTCGAGGGCGGAGAGGGAAGCCTGATTTTCGGCCTCATGAAGAATCCCAAAGTTCTTTCATCACGGGCGACGGCACAATACTTTGTGGACCTTGACGCCATCGTGGGTCCCCCGGCAATGACGCGATCGATTTCGGCCGATGGTTTTGGGATCGAACGGTCAATATGGAGCAATGACACTGGCGCGGAGGTCGAATTGATGGCCATCGATGGGGCCGGCCATACCTTTCCGCAACCCTACTATCGCGCCCGAAGAATACTCGGTCCCTCGCCTCGGGATCCGAATGCGGCCGAAGTGATATGGGCCTTCTTCGAGAGGCAGCGGCCAAGGCAATGAATCAAGCGCTGTTGGCAGCCTTGAGCACCCGCGTCGGCTGCGAGACCCCGTAGCCCTGAGCGTAATCGACGCCCAGGCTCTGCAGCATGTTGATGATTTCCTGATTTTCGGCAAATTCAGCGATGGTCTGCTTGCCGGTGAGATGTCCGATCTCGTTGATCGAACGCACCATTTCGCGATCGATGGGATCGTGCAGGATCTCTTTGACAAAGCTGCCGTCGATCTTCAGGTAATCGACCGGGAAGTGCTTCAAGTATCCGAACGATGACAACCCGGTGCCGAAATCATCCAGCGCGAACTTGCAGCCCAATTCCTTGAGCGCCTGAATGAACCGGTTCGCCTGCGAGAAGCTGGCGATCGCCGCGGTCTCGGTGATCTCGAAGCAAATTTTGGTGGCATCCAAACCGCTGCGGTGAAACTGATCGATCACGTAGGGCAGGAATTTGTCATCGCCCAAGCTCTGGCCGGAGAGGTTGATCGAACACATGGTGAGTTTTTCGCGCTCGTCGGCCTCGGAGACCAGCCAGCGGAAGGCATTCTCGATCACCCAGCGGTCGATGCTCGGCGTAATGCCGTAGCGCTCCGCGGCCGTCATGAAATTATCCGGGCCGACAATCTTGCCCGCCTCATCGCGCATGCGCAGCAGCAGCTCGTAGTGCGCGCCCGCCTCGGTCTTTTGCAGCGGCATGATGGTTTGCCGGAATAACTCGAAGCGGCCTTCCTCGAGTGCGTTGTTGATACGCGCGGCCCATTGCATCTCGCGCCGGCGGCGCATCAAGTCGATGTCATTTTCCTCAAAGCTATGCACGCGGTTGCGGCCGGCTTCCTTGGCCGCCTGGCAGGCACTGTCCGCGGCGCTCAAGACCGCTGCGACATCGGCATTGTCGGCGGAGATCGGCACCACGCCGATGCTGGCGCCCAGGCGGAAGGTGCGCTCTTCCCAGGTGAACTTGAAATTACGCACCGCTTCGCGCAGCGCTTCCGCGGTGCGCATCGCTTCATCCAGCGAGCAACTCTCGAGCAAAATACCGAACTCATCGCCGCCCAGGCGCGCCAGCGTGTCGCGCCAGCGGACTTTGGATTTGAGCAGCGCGCCGACCTGACCGAGCAGCGCATCGCCCGCGCTGTGCCCGCACGTGTCATTGACGATCTTGAATTGATCCAAATCCAGGACGCACAGCGCGTAGGAGGTTTCGCGCGCTTTGGCGCTCTTCAATGCCCGCTCCATGCGGCTCTCGAACTCGCGCCGATTCACGAGGCCGGTGAGCACGTCGTGGCTTGCGTGATAGCTCAAGCGCCGGTTGAGTTCGCGCGCCTCGCTGACATCGTGGAAAACCAGCACGCCGCCCGAGACCGCACCGCTGCCGTCGCGGATCGGAGATGCCGTGCTCTCGACATAGATTTCGTTGCCGTCGCGGCGGATCAGCAGCATCGGCCGAACCGATTTGATCGATCGGGTGCGGCGGATCGCGACCGCCAGGGGGTTCTCCAGAGGCTCGCAGGTTTCCTCGTGGAAGGCGCGGAAAATCTCCTCAATCGCCCGGCCTTGGCTGTCCTCGAGCCGCCATCCGGTCAGCGCCTCCGCCACGGGGTTGACGTAATCGATCACACCTTTGGCGTCGGTGGTAATGACCCCGTCGCCGATGCTTTGCAGGGTGATTTGCGCGCTTTCTTTTTCGCGAAACAGCGCCTCTTCGTAAAGCTTGCGCTCGGTGATGTCCAGCTCCACGCCCACGAGGCGCAGCAAGCGGCCCTTGTCGTCCACCTTGGCCTTGGCACGGCTGATCACCCAGCGCCATTCGCCGGTCGCGTGGCGCATGCGATGCAGGCTCTCGAAAATCGGCGTCTTTCCCGCAACGTGATCGCGGATCGCGGCCTGCACCCTCGACATGTCGTCCGAGTGCACCAGGGTGCGCCAATCCGGCGCTTGACCCACATCGCTCTCATCGTAGCCGAGCATGGCCTTCCAGCGCGGCGACAAGTAGACCCGGTTGTTCAAAGTATCGAAATCCCACAAGCCGTCGTTGGCGCTATGGATGGCCAGCTCGTTGCGCTCCTCCAGGTCCTCCAGGTGACGCTGAATCTCCATGCGCTCAAGACCCGTGGCAAGACTTGAACCCACCAGCTTCATGAGCAGGTGCAGCTGCACATCCCAGTTGTCGCGCGGCCGTGCATTGGCGATGCCGAGCACGCCCGCGGCTCGCCCCTTGATCGAATAGCCGATCATGAGCACCGAGCCGATCCCCAAGTGATTCCACACGGCCGCATCGCCGGCCTGGTCGTCGCGAGGCGCGCCGGTATCGCGCAACTCCGACACGCGCAGCGGCGCCAACCGCGATTGCAGCCAGGGCAGTTCGTCCAACGATTTTCCGCGCAGCTGTTCGGGATTACCCGTGGCCAGCATGCCGCGCGCAACTTGCACATCGCCGATGATTGCCAACTCGGGATCGAGCGCGACATGAAATGCCGTATCGACGCGGGTCGCCTCGCGCAGCAGTTCCAAATTGACAATAATGGTATCGAGGGCGGTCGCGGCGGTCATGGTTTGAAAGTCGACCGCAATTTTGGTGCAAATGACATCAAGGCCGACGGTGGGCCGGGCGCTGCCGCGGCGCGGCCAGGTTTGCGGGGACAATATGTCCGAGGCGGTCAGGTCAGGATGGCGGGGATCGGTTGGAGCTATTGCCATGCGCCTTCACTGGTCCCACGAAGAGTAACGGTTGTAGATCAATAGTTTGCCACTCAATCCCGCACGAAACGCGAATGCGTCACACAGTTCCTTGGATTCGTAATCCCGCAGCTACGGCTGGATTCTCGCATAACTTGTCAGGAATACAAGCTAAGCGATTGTATTAATAGGGCTTCGGGCAAAAGACCTGCAAGTGAGCGTGAAAATCAGTCGAGGGCCGCCTTCGCGGATTCGAACAGCAGCGTAAGCCTCTGTTCCATATCGGCTTGCAATCGTTCGAGACCCGCCGCATCGAGACCCTTGGCAACGTACACCGGCTCGCCGACCGCAATCACGATGCGTGCGCCGAATTTTGGGATGACGAAGCGATCCCAACTGATTTTCCAAGCGCGGGACGCGCAATAGCACAAAGGCACAATGGGCCGTTGCGAGAGTTGCGCGAGCAGCAACGCGCCGGGTTTGAACTTCCACGCCGGTCCTCGCGGACCGTCCGGCGCAATGACCGGCGAGATGCCCTCATGCACCAGCGCCTGATAGAAATCGCGCAAAGCGCGCGCACCGGTGTGTGATGAGGAGCCGCGGATCACCTCGCCGCCGAGAAGACGCACGATCAGCGCGCCGAATTCCCCATCGACCGAAGGGCTGATCAAGACGCCCAGTTTCACGCCGGCGGCGCGCTGATCGAACAAATATTTGGCGCAGAACAATTGGTGTTGGTGCCAATACACGGGAATGAACGAGGGCGCGCGCGCGAGGGCGTCGCCGATGTGCTCAGCACCGAGGACCCGCACCACCCTGCACCAACCCACTACGAAGCGCAGCAACGCCAGCGCGATCGGCGCCGCGATCTTGTACAGCCACTGCCGGCCCTTCGTCAGCCGACGCCCGGAACGCGTCTGTTGATCGTAAATGGTGTTGCGAAGGCCGCCGTCGTCTGGTTTCTTTTGCACGCCGGGTATTGTCGGGAAGCGCTCCGTGGCGCGCAACGCCTAAGTTACAATGCCCTCATGCAAACCACAGCAATTGCGCCGGGGCCGGCCGAAGGCTTCGATATCGGCGGCAGCGAGGAGTCGCTGGCCCGCCTGCAAGATTATTTCGGCCGGTTTGGCGATATCTACCGCGTTTTCGCGCCGAGCCGCGGAGTATTCAACTACGTCATCAATCATCCTGATGACGTCAAGCGGGTACTTTTGACCAATCACCGCAACTACACCAAGGGCGAGGGTATCGATCGAGTCAAAATCCTGCTGGGTAACGGCATCATGACCAGCGAGGGCGCGTTCTGGCGCAGGCAACGACGCATGATGCAGCCCGCCTTTCACCGCCGCGTCATCGATCAGTTCAGCCTCCTGCTCAACGAGGCCAACGAAAAATACGCCGAGCGCTGGGCCGCAATGGCCGCGCGCGGCGAAGCGGTCAATGTCTCGAGCGACACCAGCGAAATGACGCTGGAAATCGTGCTCAAGTCCATTTTCGGCACCGATCTGGACAAGTTGGCGCAGCAAATGGGCGTCAATCCGTTCGAGGTGGTCGCCAAGCAATCAAATCGCGATTTGAAATTCGCCTTTCAGTTTCGATCGCTGGGACGCTTGGTGGGCGAGCTGATTCAACAGCGCCGTCACGCCCCGGAGGAGCATTTCGATTTCTTGAGCATGTTCATGCTGACGCGGGACCGGGAAAGCGACGAGCCGATGTCGGACAAGGAATTGATCGACGAGGTGCTGACGCTGATCGTCGCCGGTCACGAGACCACCGCCGCCGCGCTGACCTGGACCTGGTATCTCGTCAGCCGCCACCCTGAGGCCGCGGAGCAGCTGCGCGCCGAAGCCGACCAGACGAGCGCGCAAGGCGTCTTGGGATTGGGCGCCGCTGAAGCGATGTCCTTTACCCACCAGGTTCTGCAGGAATCCTTGCGGCTTTATCCGCCCGGGTGGCTGATCACGCGCCGCTCCATCGAAGCCGACGAACTCGGCGGCTTCCCGATCGCACCGCGCACCGATGTTTTCATCAGCCCCTACATGCTGCATCGCCATCCGCACTTTTGGAGCGATGCCGAAGAATTCAAGCCCGAGCGCTTCGCCGACGCCGATGCCAACGAGCGCCACAAATTCGCTTATATTCCCTTTGCCGTGGGGCCGCGCCACTGCATCGGCGAGAATATCGCCATGTTCGAAATGCTGGTGCACATGCGCACCATGATGCGGCGTTTTCGCCTCACCCGCGCCACCGACGAACCCATTGAATTCGAGGCGCAAATCAATCTGCGTCCTCGGTCCAACCTCATGATGACGGTAAAAATGCGATGAACGATGTCAACAGGCTCAGTGAGTACACCACCCTTGTCGAGGTTCTCGAAGCCAATCGGGAAGTCGACCGCAGCGTGACCTACGTTGAAGGGGAGAATATCGAACGGCGCGTGCCGTTTCCGGAAGTGTATGCGCGCGCTGTGGGTATTTTGTATCTCCTGCAGGCCAGCGGTGCGCGCCGCGGCGACAAGATGATCATTTTCCTGAGCAACAACGAGCAATTTCTCGACGGCTTCTGGGCCGCTCTATGCGGAGGCATCGTACCCGTGCCGCTCGCGGTGGGCATCAGCGACGAGCATCGTCACAAGCTGCTTAGGGTCGCGCAAAAGCTCGGCAATCCGCTGCTGTACACCGACGCTAAGAGCCTGGAGCGCCTGGGAGCTCTCGCCGCGCAGGTCGGCGAAACCGCATTCTTCGAGCAGCTAAAGGCACGCGCATTCCTGGTGGAATCGATCACGGACATCTCGAAAGCCGGAAAGCTCGTGCGCCCCAGCCCAAGCGACCTGGCATTTATTCAATACTCATCCGGATCCACCAGCGAACCGAAGGGCGTCATGCTGACCCATCGGAATCTGACCGCCCACATTCAAGGCGCG
>DATNKC010000077.1:0-7171 GCA_035603615.1 Steroidobacteraceae bacterium
AGCGCGCCGGACATTTGATGTCGAAACTACGATTCGTGAGCGCGCAGTTGATTGCCTACCTTCAGAACGGCCTGTGGCTGGAAAATGCACGCCACGCGAATGCGATGGCCTTGAGGATGGCGCGAGGTCTTCAAACCGTTCCGGGCGCCCGGCTATTGCATCCCGTCGAGGCCAACGAATTGTTCGTGGCGTTGCCCGAGGATTTGGTCCACGGCCTGGAATCGCAGGGATTCGACTTTTACCGCTGGCCGCTGCGTGCGGCCGAATCCGGTGTGACGATTCGTTTGGTGACCTGCTTCGCCACCTCGAGCGCGGATGTGGATGAATTTATCGCGGCGGCCGCCGCGATCACTCCTCGCGGTTAGTTCCGTTGAACGACGTCGATTGCGTTGTGATCGGTGCAGGGGTCATCGGCCTGGCGGTGGCCCGGGCGCTGGCGCTCGGCGGCCGGGACGTGATCATTCTCGAGTGCGAGCGCCACTTCGGCATGCATGCCAGCTCGCGCAATAGCGAAGTCATTCATGCCGGGATCCACTACGAACCCCATTCTCTTAAAGCGCGGCTGTGCGTCGCCGGGCGCGATCTTTTGTACGGCTATTGTGCCGAGCGCGGCATCCCGCATCGGCGCTGCGGAAAGTTCACAGTCGCCACCGCCGATAGCCAAATGGCGGCGCTCGAGAACATCGAAGTGAACGCGCGCGCCAACGGCGTCTTCGACCTCGAGTGGCTTGACGGGAGTGAGGCGCAGCGCACCGAACCTGAGCTTCGGTGTATTCGCGCCCTGTCATCGCCTTCCACCGGCATCATCGACTCTCATGTCTATATGCAGTCGCTGCTGGCGGATGCCGAGGCGAACGGCGCCACCCTTGCCTACGACACCAGGGTCACCGCCCTGCGCCCGACGCCTGGCGGCATCGAAATCGCGATTAATGGAGAGTCCGTGACGGTGGCGCGCGCCCATAGCGTCATCAATTCAGCGGGGCTTCAAGCAGATCGCGTGGCATCGAGCATTCAGGACTTTCCGGCGCGATTCATTCCCACCGTGCGCTTCGCCAAGGGCAGCTATTTTGCTCTGTCGGGCGCGTCGCCATTTTCGCGGCTGGTTTATCCCGCGCCCGCACTCGGCGGCCACCTCGGGATTCACATGACCCTCGATTTGGGCGGTGCAGCGCGCTTCGGTCCGGACTTCGAGTGGGTGGAGAGCCTTGACTACGCCGTTGAGCCGCGACGCGTGGGCTTGTTCGCCACGGCCATTCGCCAGTACTGGCCTGCGCTCAACGAGGCACGCCTGTACCCGGCCTACGCCGGCGTCCGACCGAAGGTCTCGGGCCCGGGCGAGGCCACACCGGATTTTTGTATTTCAGGCCCAAACCAGCACGGCGTTGCCGGCCTCGTGAATTTATTCGGCATGGATTCCCCGGGCCTCACCGCATCGCTGGCGTTAGGGGAATACATTGCGGGCTTGGCGGA
The DNA here is from genome assembly GCA_035603615.1 of Steroidobacteraceae bacterium. Lineage (GTDB taxonomy): Bacteria > Pseudomonadota > Gammaproteobacteria > Steroidobacterales > Steroidobacteraceae > Bog-1198. The sequence continues at coordinate 1,471 of DATNKC010000077.1, forward strand.
TTGATCGATGCGCCATCCTATGCTGCAATGCTGCGCCCTCAAATCACAAAACCGCTTGGACGAATAAAAATGCCTGACTCCTCTTTGTTGAATCGAACTTCAGCCGCCCTCTGCTTGAGTGCGGGATTCGCGGTCCTGCTGTCGGCTGGCTCGAGCGTCGCGGCGGATGCGCCGGCGGCACCGGGCGTGACCGCGCTGCTGTGCGGTCACCTGATTGATACCGTCGCCGGCAAAGTGCTCGGCGAGAGCACCATCGTGATCGAGGCCGGCCACGTGCGCGAGGTATTGAGTGGTAGCCAAGCGCCCGCGGGCGCCACTGCGGTTGACTTGAAGAGCCAGACTTGCATGCCGGGATTGATCGATAGTCACGTGCATTTGACCGGTCAGACCAGCCGCACCGAATACGTGGACCGGTATCACTGGAACGTTGCCGACTATGCCATCAGGTCGACCGTGTACGCGCGCCGAACGCTGCTGGCCGGATTTACCACTGTGCGCAATGTGGGCGATCAGGACAATGAGTCCGCCGCGCTGCGCGATGCCATCAACGCGGGAATTGTTCCAGGTCCCAGGATTTACACGGCCGGCAAGGCGATGGGCTCGACCGGCGGGCACGCCGATCCGATGAATGGCCTCAACCAGGAACTGTCGAAGGACTTGGGCGCCGTCGACGGCATCATCAACAGTCCGGAGGATGCGGTGAAGGCGGTGCGCGAGCACTACAAGCTCGGCGATGATCTCATCAAGATCATGCCCTCCGGCGGCGTGCTCGATGAAGGCGCGAGCGGCGATAACTCGCAAATGACGCTCGAGGAAATCCGCGCCGTCGTAACGACGGCGCACGACTATGGATTTGCGGTGGCGGCGCACGCCCATGGCGCTGAAGCCATTCGCCGCGCCGTGCTCGGCGGTGTCGACTCGATCGAGCATGGAACCTTCATGGATGCCGAAGACATGAAATTGATGGTCGAGCACGGCACGTACTATGTGCCGACCATCATTGCCGGCGACTTTGTCGCTCGCCAAGCCAAGGTCCCGGGCTACTACCCGGCGACCATCGCCCGCAAGGCCCAGGAAATCGGCCCCTTGATTCAAGCCACCGCGGGACGCGCGTACAAAGCTCACGTGAAAATCGCCTTTGGCACAGACGCCGCCGTGTATCCCCATGGACAAAATGCGCACGAGTTCGAACTGATGGTGGGCGCCGGCATGCCTGCGATGTTCTGCATCCAAGCAGCGACGATGAATGCGGCGACGCTGTTGCGGCACCCGAAGGAATTGGGCTCGGTCGCCCCGGGGAAGATCGCCGATGTCGTGGCGGTCCCCGGCAATCCGATCGATGACATCAGCCTCATGAAGCAGGTGAGCTTCGTGATGAAAGACGGCGTCGTCTACAAGCTGAATTCCGTGCCGGTGGACACCGCGTTGTAAACGATTCTTTGGCGCGAGGAGCATCGTGGACCTTCAACTTGCAAAGAAAATCGCCCTGGTCAGCGGATCCACCGCAGGCATCGGCAATGCCATTGCGGCCGGACTGGCGCGCGAGGGTGCGACGGTCATTGTCAACGGTAGAACATCTGCGGCCGTTGAGGCGGCCGTGGCGGCCATGAAAAGCGCGACGCGCGGCGATGTGCTCGGATTTGCCGGCGACCTGAGTTCGGCGACGGTCGCTGAGAAATTGGTGCAGGCCCACCCGCACGTCGACATCCTGGTGAATAACTTGGGCATCTTCGAGGTGCGGCCGTTCGAGGACATCAGCGATGCTGACTGGCAACGCTTCTTCGATGTGAACGTCTTGAGCGGCGCGCGGCTGTCACGCCTGTATTTGCCTGGAATGCGCCAGCGTAATTGGGGCCGCATCATTTTTATTTCGAGCGAGAGCGGCTATCAGATCCCCGCGGAAATGATCCACTACGGCATGACCAAGGCCGCACAGATCGCCGTCGCGCGCGGCTTGGCCGAAGCCACGGCGGGTACCGGCATCACCGTCAACAGTGTGCTGCCGGGGCCGACGCGCTCGCGCGGCGTCGGGGATTTCGTGGCGGACTGGGCCGCCAAAACCGGTAAAAGCGCGCAAACCGTCGAGAATGAGTTCTTCAAAAATGCGCGCCCGACCTCGTTGATCAAGCGCTTCGCAACCCCGGACGAGGTGGCAGCGATGGTGGTCTTTGTGGCGAGTCCGCTATCCGCCGCCACCAATGGAGCGGCGCTGCGCGTCGATGGCGGCGTCGTCAAGAGTGCCTTTTAAAGAACGCTCAGCATTGATCTCCTGATGCAGTTGCGCGGCGGCGGCGCGGATCGCCGCCGATGCGCTGCCGCCGGCGTAAATGATGCTGCGCGATGCGCTGATGAGTAATCCCATTCCTTGCGCGTCCAGGCCGGCGGCGAGCACGGCCTTCAAATCGCCGTTCTGCGCACCAATGCCGGGCACCAGGAAGGTCACGTTGGGATGCGCCGCGCGCAACTCGGCCATTTCCTTCGGCACCGTGGCGCCCACGACCAGCATGACGTTGCCGAACTCATTCCACGGACCGGTCGCGCGCCGCGCGACGTGGCGGTACAGGGGCAGGCCGTCCAGGATCAGGTTCTGAAAATCTTTGCCCCCGGGATTGCTGGTGCGGCACAGAATCAAGGCGCCGCGATCTGGACGGGCGAGGAAGGGACGTACCGAATCCTCGCCCATGTACGGATTGACCGTGACGGCATCCGCGCCGTAGCGATCGAAGGCTTCTCGGGCGTAGGCTTCAGCGGTATTGCCGATGTCGCCGCGTTTGGCGTCGAGAATCACCAGGGCGTTCGGTGCCCGCTCCCGAATATAACGAATTGTTAAGGAGAGTTGATTCTCCGCACCCAGGGCGCTGTAAAACGCGATTTGTGGCTTATAGGCCGCAGCAATGTCATATGTCGCGTCAATGACGCGTCGGTCGAAAGCATGCAGCCGTGTTGCTTCTGGCCCAAGATCGCTGGGAAATTTAGCCGGGTCCGGATCGAGCCCCACACAAACCAGGCTGCCGCTGCTCGTGAGCGCTGCTTTAAGCCTTTGGGCAAAAGTCTCGGGCACGGCTCATGATAGCAAGTGATTAAAGAGTATGCTTATGAGTCACCGTGAGAGCCGCCTTGCCCAGCAAAACCCGTACTGGACCGCGATTGGTGTTGCAGCCCGCGAACAGGCGCGCCGCGCGCCATACCAGCACCAGTGCGCTGAAACGTTTCTTCGCCATTGCAGATTCGTGGGAACTCTCGCCGCTGCAGCAATGCCGCTTGCTGAAAATTCCTTCGCCGCAAGTGCTGCAACGCTATCGCCTGGGGCAGGCACCGCGGCTCTCCGCCACGCAGCAAGAAAGAGCCGCGCTCATCGCCAACATTCAGTTCTCGCTCATGGCCGACCCGGGACCCAAGGATCGCGCCTGGGCCTGGGTGCATGCACCCGCGGCGCGCGCACCGTTTGACGGCGACAGCCCGCTCTATTTCATGTTGGAAAACGGCCTTCCCGCCTTGCGCGAGGTGGCGCGGCTTCTGGTTCGCGAAAGCGAACCCCGTTAGCTATAATGACGGGCTGAATTAACGCGAATGTGGCGGAATTGGTAGACGCGCCAGACTTAGGATCTGGTGGGGCAACCCGTGCGAGTTCGAGTCTCGCCTTTCGCACCACCGCTTGCCTTCGCTAACCCATAAAGGACAGTCATGCAGGTTTCCGTCGAGAGTATCGGCAAGTTGGAGCGCCGAATGCAAGTGCAGGTGCCGGCAGAGCGCGTGAGCCAGGAAATCGCGGCGCGCCTGAAAAACATCAGCCGCACCGCGCGCTTGAACGGCTTTCGCCCCGGCAAGGCGCCGCTCAAGGTCATCCGTCAGCAGTTTGGCAGTCAGATTCACCGCGAAGTGATCGGCGAGCTGCTGCAGTCCAGCTATGCCGAGGCGGTGACGCAGAAGCAGTTGACGCCCGCCGGCAGTCCGCGCATCGAGCCGCAGAGCATCGATGAGGGCCAGGACCTCAAATACACCGCGACCTTTGAAGTGTTTCCCGAAGTCGTTTTACAGCCGATGGAGTCGCTCGAAGTCGATCGCGTGACGGCCGATGTCACGGAAAGCGATATCGACGCGATGATCGAGCGGCTGCGCAAACAGCAGATGAAATATTCAGCCGTGAATCGTGGTGCAGCAAATGGCGACAAGGTGACGGTCGATTTCGAGGGCGCGATCGACGGGGTGAGCTTCGCCGGCGGCAAGGGAGAAAACATTGCCATCGTCTTGGGCGAGGGTCGCATGTTGCCCGAGCTGGAACAGGGATTGATCGGTGCTACGCCCGGAGAGAAGCGCGATGTGACGGTGAGTTTTCCGCCCGACTACCGCGCCGCGGAACTCGCGGGCAAAACGGCGATTTTCGCCACCGAGATCAAGACGGTGGAGGAACCGGTGCTGCCGGAGATCGACGAGGAATTTTGCAAGGCATTCGGTGTCGCCGAAGGCGGCTTGGACAAGCTGCGCGAGGATGTCGCCGCCAACATGCGCCGCGAGCTCGAGCAGGCGCTGCGCAACCGCAACAAGGCGGCGGTAATGGAGAAGCTGTACGCAGCGAATCCCACGGAAGTTCCCAATGTGCTGATCGAAGGCCAGATTCGCGACATGCAGGTCGAGGCGATGCGCCGCGCCGGCACGAAGGACGCCGCACAGGCGCCGCCGCGTGAGCCGTTTATCGAGCCTGCGCGCCGGCGCGTGGCGCTCGGGTTGCTGCTGAACGATGTGATCCGCAAGGAAAACCTGGTTGTCGACCGCGCCAGAGTGAACGAGCGTCTGGACGAAATGGTATCCGCTTACGGCGATGCCGGCGCCATGAAGCGCGCCTACATGCAAAACGCCGAAGCCATGCGCCAGGTGGAAAGTCTTGCGCTCGAGGACCAAGCGGTGGACTGGATCCTCGAACACGCCAAGGTGCACGAGGTGAAGTCGAGTTTCAAACAATTGATGAACTTTGAAGGCTGAGCTGCAGCATTTCCCTTGAAATGATGCTAAGAAGTCCCTACAAAGAGTAAAGCAACGTTTAGATAGTTTTTAAAGGCAGTTATTCATGACCACGCGCGCGCTGAATTTGGTTCCCATGGTGGTCGAGCAAACCGCTCGCGGCGAGCGGGCCTATGACATTTACTCGCGGTTGCTCAAGGATCGGCTGATATTCATCGTCGGTCCGGTCGAGGATTACATGGCGAATTTGATCGTCGCGCAGCTGCTATTTCTGGAATCAGAGAATCCGGACAAAGACATCGCGATCTACATCAACTCGCCCGGCGGCTCGGTGAGCGCGGGTCTTGCGATCTACGACACCATGCAATTCATCAAGCCGGACGTCAGCACGACTTGCGTGGGACTGGCGGCCTCGATGGGCGCGGTTTTGTTGGCCGGCGGCGCCGCCGGTAAGCGCTACTCGCTGCCGAATTCGAAAATCATGATTCACCAACCGTCTGCCGGCTTTCAGGGCCAGGCTTCGGACATCGACATCCATGCGCGTGACGTCATGGAGACCAAAACGCGTCTGAACGCCATATTGGCCAAACACACCGGTCAGACCGTCGAACGCGTCAAAGCGGACAGCGACCGGGACAATTTCATGACCGCCGAACAGGCCCGGGCCTACGGTTTGATCGATTCGATGATCGAAAAGCGCGGCGAGATCCCCGCAAAGGCCTAAGTGACCCCTGATTCGACC
>DATNKC010000078.1:0-3526 GCA_035603615.1 Steroidobacteraceae bacterium
CGCCTCAGCGCTTCGCGTCCGCGCTGTCGCGCGCCGCGAGTTCCTGCAATGGGCGACGCAAAATCACCAGCAAGATGAGACCGGGTACTGCCGTGAGGCAGGTCACGACAAAGAATTTCGGCCAGCCAATCGCGGTGACCAGGTGGCCGGCAATGTAGCCAGTCACGTTGCGTGGAATGGATGACATGGCGGAGAGCAACGCGTACTGCGTGGCGCTGAAGCTCGAACTGCACAGCGACACGAGAAATCCTACGTACGCAGCCTGCCCCATGCCGCCTATGCCGGTATCGAGGGTGGTGGCGAGCGCCATCAGCCAGAGCTTTTTGCCAGACAGCGCCAGGACCGTGTAGAGCAAATTGGTGAGCGCCTGGCCGATGCCGAAGACCAGCAGCGAGCGGAACATGCCCCAGCGCATGTAGATCCAGCCGCCCAAAGTCACACCGGTAATGGTGGAGACCGTCATGTTGGCTTTGCCGGCGATGCTCAGTTCAGCCAGCGAAAATCCCACGCCCTTGATCATGAAGGCGCTGTACAAGCTTAAAGCGAAAGCATCCCCAGCCTTATACAGCAGCACCAACAAGAGAAATCCCCATGCGCCCTTCTGGCTGATCAGGTCCTTGAGCGGATTCCAGAAGGAACTGGCGAGAGTTCTCGGCGGCTGACCCGGCGTCAAGGGCTCGGGCGCCCAGATCGTGGATAGCATGGTCGCGGCCATGAACACGGCAATGACCAGAAAAGCCAGATGCCAATTGGTGACGGAGGCGATGAGCACGAGCACCGTGCTCGCGAGCACCGATCCGGTGCGGTAGCCGAAGGCCGTGGCGGCAGCCGCGACACCACGTTCGCTCGCAGGAATGGTGTCGACACGATAGGCATCGATGACAATGTCCTGCGACGAGGACAGGAACACCATGAGCAATGCGATCGCCGCCAAATAATACGGGGCCGCGGTCGGCGAACTGAAGCCCATCACGCCGATGGCCACCGCCAGGCAGGCCTGAAAAATCACGATCCAACCGCGACGCCGGCCGAGAAAGGGCGGTACATAGCGATCGAGCAGGGGTGCCCATAGGGGCTTGATGCTGTAGGGCAGGCTCACGAGCGAGAACAGGCCGATGGACTTCAAGTCGACGCCGGCCGATGCCAGCCATGCCTGAAAGGCAAATCCGGAACCGGATAAATTGAACGGCATCCCGGAGGCGAAGCTCATCAGCAGCACGGCCACGATGCGTTTGTCGCCGAGTGCCCGCCAGAATGAGGGCTTAGGGTTTTCCGTCAAAGGAAGGCGGTACTCGTGACGATGCGCATCGCGCACGATAATATCAGTCCCCATGACCGCGGCGTATCAAACTGAATTCATCGAGTTGTGCACGCAGCTCGGTGTTTTGCGATTCGGCAGCTTTACGCTCAAATCGGGGCGCGAAAGTCCGTACTTCTTCAATGCGGGTTTATTTAACACTGGCGCGGCCATCGCTGCGGTGGGCCGCGCCTACGCGGACGCTCTGGCGGCCTCCGATTTGAAGTTCGACATGCTGTTCGGGCCGGCCTACAAAGGTATTCCGCTGGTGACCATCACTGCGGCGGCGCTGGCGGAGCGGCACGGGCGCAGCGTGCCGTTTGCGTTCAACCGCAAGGAGGCCAAGGATCATGGGGAGGGCGGCCGGATCGTCGGCAGTCCCTTGAAGGATCGGGTCCTGATCGTTGACGATGTCATCACCGCAGGCACGGCGATCCGGGAGTCCATTGAAATCATCCTTAGCCTAGGTGCAGTGCCCGCAGGGGTATTGCTGGCGCTGGATCGCCAGGAGCGGGCTTCCGGCAGCGACTTTTCGGCGGTGCAGGAAGTGCGCAGCCAGTATCAAATCCCGGTGGTCTCGGTGATCAATTTGTCCGACCTCATGCAGCATGTCTCCCGAACCGGCCAGGCGGGCGAGCTGTCGAGTATGCGGCTGTATCGCGAGCGGTATGGGCTCGCAGACTGAGGAATTGCCCCTAGAAAACGCCGCCGCCGCCCCTCACAATGGCGGCCGCTTCACTTGAGGGTAGGCTCTTGAAGAATGTCGCTTGGATCCTCTGTTTATGCGGGCTGCTGGCGTTGCCGCTTGCGGCAGGCGCCGCTCCCGCAACTTCGACTCCATCGAACAATGGCCGCGTGCTTTATAAATGGGTGGATAAGGACGGCGTGACGCACTACGGCGATCACGTACCCCCGGAATACGCCTCGCAGGAACAACACATCCTCAACGCCCGCGGTTACGAGATCAATCATCTCGATGCGCAGAAGTCCGCGGAACAGGCGGCAGCCGACGAGCAAAGGAAGCTCGACGCGGATCAGCGCCAGCTGCGCGACAAGAATCTACTGAACACCTATGCCTCGGTGCAAGAGATCGAACGCCTGCGCGATCAGCGCCTCACGTTGCTCGCGGATCAGGTCAAGGTCACCAACCAGTTTCTCGAGACCCTCAACGGCCGCATGAAAAAAATGCGCGCTGACAGCATGCGCTTCCGGCCTTACAACAACGATCCCAAGGCGCCCAGCATGCCGGACCAGCTGGCGGAAGATCTGGTGCGGCTCAGCGCCGATATGCACACTCAGGAACAGAATCTGAAACAGAAGCGCAGCGAAGAGGCGACGATGAGCATTCAATTCGAGAGCGACATCGATCGCTTCAAAGAGCTAAAGCACATTCAATGACGCCGAAAACTCGCGTTCTCTTGGGCGTGACCGGCGGCATCGCCGCCTATAAAAGCCCTGACCTGGTACGGCGGCTGATCGAACGCGGCGCCGATGTGCAGGTGGTGATGACGGCCGCTGCTCAACGCTTCGTCTCTCCCATGACTTTCCAAGCGGTGTCCGGCCGGCCGACGCGCAGCGACTTGTGGGACAGCGCCGCGGAAGCGGCCATGGGACACATCGAGCTGGCGCGTTGGGCGCAGATCGTCTTGATTGCGCCCGCCAGCGCTGATTTTATCGCGCGACTCGCTGCGGGCCGCGCGGATGACCTGCTCTGCACACTTTGCCTGGCGACCGAAGCGCCGATCATGCTGGCGCCCGCGATGAACCGCGTCATGTGGGCCAACAAAGCCACCCAGGCCAACGTGGGAACGGTGGCCGCACGCGGCATTCGCATTTTAGGGCCGGCCTCCGGCAATCAGGCCTGCGGGGAGGTTGGCGCCGGACGCATGTGGGAGCCTGTGGAGCTGGCCGAATCAGTCCTGGCGGCGCCCGCCAACGCGGGTCTTTTGACGGGGTTGAATGTATTGATCACCGCCGGACCGACGCGCGAGCGCCTCGATCCCGTGCGCTACTTGACCAACCGCAGCTCCGGAAAAATGGGCTTCGCGGTGGCGGAAGCGGCGCGCGAAGCGGGGGCGCATGTCACCGTCGTGACCGGGCCCGTGCAATTACAGACCCCGATGGGCGTGACCCGAATCAATGTGGAAAGCGCGCGCGACATGTACGCGGCGGTACATCGGCAGGTGGGCGATGCCGACATTTTCATCGCCGCCGCGGCGGTCGCCGATT
>DATNKC010000079.1:0-4462 GCA_035603615.1 Steroidobacteraceae bacterium
GGCGCCGGCACGCGCCGCCAGGCGGCTGCGGCCGCGAGCGCCGAATTCATGACGTGTTCGTAATCCGCGAGTGTTGCGCCGCGTACCTGCGCCAGGCGCTGTCCGGTCGCCGGGTTGGTCGATTCAATCAACGGCCCACTGCTGTCGGTGCTCCAGCCGTGGCTGCCGGACCAGACGCCGGCGTTGAGATCTCGAAGTCCCAAGGATTCGAGCGGCTTGCTGTGCTTCATGATTCGATTCTCGATTTAACCAGGGTCAAAAGTGCGGGGCCGCATTTTGACTTGGGTTGGCGTACAACGCTAGCATCGTTCCCATGTCGACCACCTCCGCCTTGACTAACTGGCATCCAGCGACCTGGCAAAGCCGTCCCGCCGCGCAGCAGCCCAAATATGCCGATCCGGCGGCGTTGGAGCGCGCCGTGGCCGCCATGAGCCGGCTGCCGCCCCTGGTTGTGTCCTGGGAAATTGAGGCGCTCACCGCCAAGCTGGCGCAGGCGCAACGCGGCGAGCAGTTCTTGCTTCAGGGCGGCGATTGCGCCGAAAGTTTCGAGGACTGCGAGTCGGACAATATCGCGCGGCGTCTCAAGATCCTGCTACAGATGAGCCTGGTCTTGCTGCAGGGCCTAAAGAAGCCGATTCTGCGCGTCGGCCGATTCGCCGGCCAGTACGCCAAGCCGCGCTCGGCGGATACGGAAACTCGCGACGGCGTGACTCTGCCGACATACCGCGGCGACAACGTCAATCGGCCAGGGTTTAGCGCCGCGGAACGCGAGCCGGATCCGGAGCTGTTGCTGCGTGGCTATGAACGCGCGTCATTGACGCTGAATTTTGTGCGCGCGCTGATCGACGGCGGCTTTGCCGATTTGCATCATCCGGAATACTGGGATCTGGGCTTTCTGCGGCACGCGCCGCTGCGCGAGGCCTACCAACAGATCGTCGATTCGATTGCCGAATCGATGGATTTTTTCGAATCCATGAGCGGGCAGAGCGTGCATGCGGCTACCCGGGTCGATTTCTATACCAGCCACGAGGGATTACATCTTTACTCAGAGCAGGCTCAAACGCGCTACATCGAGCGCCAGAAGCGCTGGTACAACCTCTCGACCCATATGCCCTGGATTGGGATGCGCACCGCCAAAATCGACGGCGCACACGTTGAATATTTTCGGGGAATCTCCAACCCGATCGGCGTAAAAGTCGGCGCATCGATGAGTGCGGAGTGGTTGCAAGAGTTGATTCACGTGCTCAATCCTCAAAATCAGCCCGGCCGTCTGACCTTTATCCATCGCTTCGGCATCAAGGATATCGAACAGCGATTGCCCGACATGATCCGCGCGGTGCGCGCTACCGGCTCGCCGGTCCTGTGGGTGTGCGATCCGATGCACGGCAACACCGAAACCACGGCGGGCGGCATCAAGACGCGGCGCTTCGACAATATTTTGGGCGAGGTCGAGGCCGCATTTCGCATTCACAATGAAGAAGGCTCGATGCTCGGCGGCGTACACATTGAACTCACGGGCGAGGATGTTACCGAGTGTGTCGGTGGGGCCCGAGGCTTGACCGAGGGCGACCTGGCGCGCGCTTACAAATCGCAGGTCGATCCGCGGCTCAACGCCGAGCAGGCGTTGGAACTGGCCATGTTGATTGCGCGCCGCGCGGGCGCGGGTCGCCGGATTGGCAAGACGCCGCGGCCGGGCGTCGCGTGACCATTACGCAATTCGTCAAAGAGCCCTTGGAAGGGAAGACCTCGCTGTCGCGCGCATTTTGGCTGTACTACGTCTGCGGCTCGCTGTTATACGGATCTCTGGAGCTATTTCTCAATCCCGAGAATCAGTTTGTCATGCGGGTCTATACGATTCTGGGCTTGATCTTCTCGGTCTACGCCACCGTTGGCATTTACCGATGCGCGAAGAATGTCAAATCTCCGTGGGTTGCGCGTTCAGCGCGCGTCGGCGCGATCATCACGTTGCTGCTGCTGCCGGTGTTCACGTATCTGGAACTGAGCGGGGCTGTGACCATCGCCGATCTGCTGGGGGGACAACTGCCCGAGTGACGCCGGCGCGGCGGGACTCGAACGCTGCACGCGCCTGCCGCTTTAAGTGCGCAGATAGCTCGCGCCGTTGACATCGATCACGCAGCCGGTCATCGCCGCCGGCGCATCGAGAGCGCAGTACACGGCGGCATTCGCGACTTCGTCGGCGCGGTTAACGCGGCCCAATGGGTGTTGCGCCAGAATTGCCTGCCCTTCCGGACCTTCGAGATGGCTCGTGGCCATTTCCGTTTCGACCCAGCCCGGCGCCACGCAGTACAGATACACAGCATTTGCAGCGACCGCTCTCGCCAGGGATTGCGAAAGCGCATTGAGCCCGGCCTTGCTGGCCGCATAGGCGGGTGCATCGGGCTCGCCGCGAAATGCGCCGCGGGAGGAAATATTGACGATGCGTCCGCGGCCGAATTCCGAAGTTGGCGGTTGCTGCCGTGCCGCCATACTTTGCGCGGCCAGCAGCGATAGATTTGCAGGAGCGATGAGGTTGGTGGCCACTGTTAGCTCCCACGCTGATTGCCAAGCGCCGTACGCGGTTTTCAGAGGCGGGTGGAAAATATACAGTCCGGCATTGTTGATAAGGATGTCGACCGCGCCGAGAGAATCGGTGACCCGTCCCCAGAGCAGGCTCGCTTCCTTCGGATCGGAGAGGTCCGCGTCAAAGCTTTCATGCCCCGTGCCCGGAAGACTCGCCAGACTTGCCGCGGCAGCCTCTCGATTATTGCGATAGTGAACCGCCACGCGCACGCCGCGCTGCGCAAGTTGCAGAGCGATGACGCGGCCGATTCCGCGCGATGCGCCGGTCACCAGAGCGACCTTGTCGGCCTCAGGTGGCGAGGTATTGCGCACCGGTCTTGAAGGTGGGTTTTGCGGGGTCGTCATCTGGGCAGAAGTCCCTCGATCATCGTGGTCTTGATTTCGCCGAGCTGTTGTTTGTCAGTCTGCTCGGTGTGGTACAGGGCTTTAAGAAAGGCTTCATCCCAACTGCTCAAGCCGGGCGGCCGGTCATTCTCGGAGCGCGAAAACAGATGCAGAATTGATGGCGCGTCGGCAACATCCGCGTCGGCACGGATTTCCGCAAGCCCGAGCATCGCGATGTACGAGGCCAACTGTATAAAGTTGACGCCGCGTGCGCGCGAGCTATCCACCATGATGAGCGCCGATGTCAGGTCTCGAGTTTCATTGAAGACTATACGCGTTGCACGCGCGCGAAGATTTGTGCGTCCCTCCATATTACCGAGCGGCGCGCCTTCATCGCTGTACAACTCGGCGTTGTACCAGACCCGGATGGGGCTATTTGAATTGAGAAATTTTCGAATCTTGGTTCCGCCTTGATCGGGCTCGTCCCCAAACATCCAAACGTCGCGCTTGTTCCAGGCCTTCAGCAGCGCATCCGGATTCGCGCTGACAATGATATAGAGATTGGGTTTGCAATGTTCCGACGCTAGGGGCGCCCCGGCGGCGGCGGCTATTTTCGATATCCGCGCCAAAATGTATTCGCCGTCCTCGCGCAGCAGGCCCGCTACCAGCGGACACATTGGAACGACCGTCCGCCAGCGTGCCAGAGATGATTCGTACGGCTTTACAGCAATCTGCGCCACGAATGCCCTCACTTGGCGCTCAACGGCCTCGCGCTGCCGGGCGGCTTCAACGGTTATCGTGTCGATATGCGGCGCGGGTGCTGCTGTTGTCGATTGCGCGTTTGCGGATGCGCAAATTAGGAGCGCTGTGGGGGCCACCATTCCGCCGAGCGCCATGCGGCTGCGCGCGCGCGAACGCTTCAGTATCTGCGCACCGGCGCAGAGTTGTGGTGAGCGGGCGGAGAGGGCGCAGGGTGCGGTCGATGGATATTCTCTGCGCGCCTGCGCGATATCAGCCCCACTCCCACGACCGTTGAGTAGGAATTTCCGTCCGTATCTGCAGCATTCTGGTCGGAATAGTCGTCGTCGTCGGCGGGCGCGCCCTGATCGGGATAGCCCGCCGCGTAGCGCGGGTCGGACCTATAAGCACGCGCGTAATGCGTTGGGGCCGGAGGCATGGTGTTGATGGGACCGACGTCAAGCAGCGTCGATTTCTCGCCGCAGGGATTGTTGGAAAAGGTTTTCACGCCCTTGGTCATACATTCCCAAATCTGTCCTGGCTGAACGTCCGGCTCAACCGCGGTTTGCGCTTGTGGCGGCGCTGACAGCGGCGCTGAATCTGGTTGCGCTGTGGACGGCGCGACTTGTGCTGTCGTGGCCACCGGCAGCGTCGGTGGCGAGGCGGGGGACTGCGCGGCAATAACTTGCGGCGACAAAGCCGGCGTAGCTCTATGCGTCGAAACCGCTGCGAAGGCAACAGCCATGGCCGCCGCAGAAAGGCCGCCGAAAATCCAGGGCAGCAAATCGCGTTCCTTTTTCATACCCCGATTATCCTCCGC
>DATNKC010000080.1:0-5404 GCA_035603615.1 Steroidobacteraceae bacterium
AAACGCTTCCACCTCGCGCAATAGCGGTTCGAGCGCCGCCGGCTGATTGGGAAGTTTGTGGTGATACCACGCCGTCGCGGTATAGGTGGGCAAGGCCAGGGAATAAGGTAAATCCACGCCCGGATTGAATTGCGGACCATCAACGCCGTCGTCGAAATTCAGCACCTGCGACAGCAGGATCACCCCGTTTAAATCCAACGACTTTTCGTTTTCCAGGATATATGCCAGGGCTGCCGAACGCGTCGTACCGTAGCTTTCGCCGAACAGATATTTCGGTGAATTCCATCGATTGTGCTTCGAAAGGAACTCGACGATGAAATTCGCGAAGGCGTGCGCATCCTGATCGACCCCAAAGAACGCCTTCTCCTTGTCCGCTCCGCGCAAATGGCCGAAGCCGGTGCCGGGCGCGTCGATGAACACCAAGTCGCTGGCATCGAGCAGCGTGAATTCATTGTCGATCACCCGATAAGGCGCCGCCGGACTATGCGTATCGTCGGCGGTTACGACGCGCTTCGGACCGAAGGCGCCCATGTGCAGCCAAACGGTCGAAGAACCCGGGCCGCCGTTATAGATGAAGGTGATAGGCCGATGGCCATCTTCCTTGTCGCCTTTGAAATAAGCGACATAGGACATGCCCACTTCCGGCGGCTGCGGTGGCGGCGGTCCTTGGCGATCATCTTTCGGAAGTGGCGGGTCATCATCCAATGGGTCCTTGACATGCACCACCAAAATACCCGCTTCGGCTTGATAACTCATCGCTCGCCCAGCGACCGTCACTGAGCCCGAGGTGACTTGCTGTTCATCCTTTAAATAGCGGGGCGATTCGGTCGGCTCGGGCACCACCGCGATCTTCGTGTCCGGAGCGTCGCTCGGGCTCCGCTCAGCGGCAAAGGCAAACGTGGCACCGAGGGCGATGCCCAAAACAGCGGTGCACATCAATCCGCGGATACTCAAATCCATTCTTTTGAAACTCCTGGGGGCCTGCAAGCCATTATTGTAGCGCTGAGCGCGCGATTGGTATCCTAATATTCAAATCGATATATCAGTCCGACGCTGGTGCCCGGATCGTTGTCGGGGGTCGTGCCTTGTACCGCGGTGCCGTTTCCCAATCGCGTTTGCAGCCTTAGGTGTTTGGTGAGGTCCACATCCGCCTCGACTTGGCTGGTGCCGGCGGTGCTCTGCTTGGCCTCGATATAGACCCTCTTCGAGACATAGCGGCCCGCCTCGATGCTGGCACCGGAGTCCTGTCCGGTTTGAGCGTTCGTCGTGCCGGCACCGATGCTGAGGCGATCGAGTCCCAAGCTCTTTTGAATCTTGACCAAGGGATTGAGCGAGTTGCTTCCCCCGACGCCGCTCATCGACGCGAGCGCCGCGCCCACCTGGGCGAGCTGCAACGGCGTCAACTGCTGCGTCGGCGCGCCAAACAGCAACAGCGCCATGATTTCGTCCTGGGGCTTGGACGGATTGCTGCTGAAATCGAACACCGGGGCATCGGCGAGGCCGGTGATCGTCATGGTCGCCGTGGTGTCGCCGATGCTCGTCTGTGCGGTGAAATCCAAGGTCGGATCGATCTTGTTCTGCAGTCCCGCGCCGTTGAAGCTCACGTGGCCCTCGGTAAAATTCAATCGGCCGGTGGCCAGGGAAAAAGTGCCGCGCTCGAGATCAAAACCGCCGCTCACAAGCGGCGAATCCGTCGTACCGCCGATTTGCAAATCGCCGCGCATTCTGGCCTCCAACCCGCGCCCCTGCACCAGAATCTGGTCCGGTGCGTGCACCGCAACGTTGAGGCCGACGACGAGCGGCTTCTCGCGCACCACCGGTGCTTTCTTGTCTCGACGCCGCACGTCGAGCACCGCGACGTTGAGCGGCAGGCCATTGGGGATGCCAATCAAGGTCTTGTTGAGGTGCATTGTTCCAGCCACGTCGAGCCGTTCGCGCGCCGTGCCTTTGATCGTGATGTCCGCATTTAAATTCGCAGTGATCAGCTTGCTGACCAGCGGTTGCGCATTGCGCGCGGTGATCTGCAGATCCACCGGAATTCCCTTCTGCAATACGCCCACGCTGCCGCTCATCGAGACGGTGCCAGGCGCGGCCGACGCGGTGAAACTTTTGATCAGCAACGTACCTTGGTCACCGACGATTTGCGCGGCGATATCCGTCAAGCTGACGCCGCGTCCGTAGTCATTGATTTTGCCGTCTTTAAGATCCAGCGTACCGGTGATTTGGGGTGACGCGACGTTGCCGGTAATCGTCGCATCGATGTCGAGTTGCCCGGAGGCATGTTGGCCGCGCGCTTCGAGGAAGGCGTTCATCAGTCCCATATCGGTCTTACCGTTGATTTTCATGTTCACCTCGCCATCGGCGGCGAGGGGCGCCTGGCCCAGCGCGGTGATTTGCGATGCGGAACCGGCATCGAGCCGCGCGTCAATATCCGCGGTGTGTCCGCGCAATCCTGCGGTGACGTGGATGTTTGCGGGAGGCAATCCGAGCGCAGCGTCGTCAGCGGACTGAACTCCCACGGCGCTCATGCTGATCTCCCCGACCGGCGCCGTGAGGCTGCCATGCAAATCGGCGTGCGCTTCGATGACGCCGGCCGCCAAGAGGTTGGGAATGAAAGCGTTGACCAGCGCGGGCTCCACTTGCCGCAGCGAGGCGCGCAGCGCCAAGGCCGGGGAGATCTGTCCTTGCACATCGAGCTCCGCCTTTTGCGCGCCCAACTTCAGAAGATCGACCGCAAGCTCATTGCCAAAATGGATGCGCGCCGGTTCCAGCAAGCGGATTTCCTGACCGGCGTACGAGCCCAGCGCGCTTGCCACTGAAATCTCTTGCGCATCAAGGTTGAAATTGCCGCTCGCCCCCAAACTCACTGCAACGCCGTTGAGCTTCGGAAGATCCACTCCCGCTTTGAACGCGAAGGCATCGGTGAAGCCCTCGCCGGCGAGGTGTACGCTGCCGGCAAGACCTGAAAACGTCAGGTCTTTTGCATCCACTTGCAGCCGCGCGCGGGTTCGCGCACCGTCGGGCTGCAAACCCAGATTGCCCGCCAGACTGCCCGCGATATCCACTCCCAGCAGGCGTTGCAAATCCTGGAGCTGCGCCACGGACACCGTCAACTGACCATGCAGTTGCTGTTTGTCGGTCGTCAAGTTCAGATCGCCTTCGGCATGAGCGCTCTTCCAGGCGGCGCGATGAATGACTGCGTGCAACACGCGCTCGGGAGTGCGTTCCATCGAGACATCGACATCGACATTCAGCGGCGCGCCATCCAGGGTTCCGGTCGCGGCAAGCGTGCCGTTGGGCGCGGACGGCAGGCCGCGCACCTTGACATCCGCGGCCAGATCTCCGCTTTGTGATCCGCGCACCGAAAGCGTCGATGTCACTTTGGCATCAGCTGTCAGAGCCGTCATCGGGCCCTGCACGGACCCTGCACCTTTTAGATTTCCCGCGAGCACCGTGGAGACAATGCTCAGGTCGGGCAACGACAATTCCCATCGCCCATCGACGGCTCGGCTACCGATGCTGCCGTTGGCCGACAACACGATGGCGCGGCCGGACAGTTTCGCGGTGTCAATGGACAGCGAGTCGTCCTTGAACGCACCGGAAAATTCCAATCTCGCGCGATCCCCGACCGCGGCCGCCCACACCTGCGTTCCCGGCGTGAGCGTCGCGTTGGCGTCAAGCTTGATGCGCGTCGTGGCCGGATAGCCCGACAGTTGCGCATTGATCACGGCGCTGCCGCGCAAGTCCTGCGCCGCGTAGGCGGCAAGCGGCGTCAAGTTCGGCAGCCGCAGCTCCAGAGTCGCGCTCTGCTCCCCCGCCGTGATGGCCTGCCCCTTCAAGTCAAACAAGCGATGCGAGGCAGTCACATCGACCCGGCGCGCAGGATCATCGAGGCGCACCGACGCCTCGATTTTCACAGGATCCGCCTCCAGTAGTTTCGGCTGTGATCCGGGAATTCTCAAACCGCTGATCAGCGCGTGCAGGTCCGCTTTGCCGCGCTCCGCCGAGAGATCGGCACTCAGCGTCGCGACTTGCAACTGGCCGGGGACGCGCAGCCGCGCAACCTCCAAATGCCCATCGGCGTTGAGCGAGCGGAGGCTGCCAAGCCAGCGGCCCCGCAGCACGCCGCGCTCCCAGCCCAAATCCGGCCGCGGCGACATCGCGGCGGATTCGAACGCGAAGGCAAGATCCGCCGACAAGTCGTTTACATTGAGGCTGCCTTCGGCGTGCCCCTTCAGTTCGCCCGCCTGCAGCGAGAGTTCAAGTCGTTCCGCTGCGCGCGGCCCGCTGAGATTGAGTGTCGCGTCGAGTGCACCCAGGCCCGGCAGCGATAAAATATTCTCCAAAGGTCCGTTGGCAGGCTCATGCACCTTGAGCGCCGCATCCATGCGCTGTGCATCGAAATGCAGATGCAACTCATATTGACCGTCGCCATCCATGCGCCGCGCGGACGCGTCAAACAGCATGTCGCGCACGGAACGCAAATGGGCGCTGCCATTTGCCGCGAGTGTCGTCGGCGCGCCCGCCAGCGCCGCACCCAAATGCACAAGATTTAAGGAAGCCTGCGCCACGTCGATGCGCGGAATGGATACCTCGCCCTGGCTCGGGGTGGAGGAACCCTGCGGCAGGCGCTCCATGTCCACGCTGCCCACTTGCAAGCGATCGATTTGCAGCCGGCCTTCGAGGTAGTCCCAAGGCGTCCAGTCCACTTCGATTTTCCTGGCCGTGAGCCAAACACCGGCGGCATCCTTCAGCTTCAGTTCCTCCAACGTCAAATGACTTGGAAACGAGCCGGCCAATCCTGACAGTTGGACGTTTCCGCCCGTCAGCCGCGCAACCAGTTTCTCGATTTGGACCCGGCCGGCCGATGTGTTGCCCAAGATCAATACCGTGCCAACCACGAGCATCAGCAGCAGCGCCAGTCCGGCCGCCACCCACGCAATTATTTTCAGAAAACGACGCACTAGAATGCCTGCCCTAATCCGATGTAAACCTCAAAGGAGTCCTCGCCGGCGCGGCGATCGACCGGTACGGCAAGATCAAATCTGATTGGCCCAATGGGGGTGTAATAACGCACGCCTGCTCCCGCGCCCACGCGAATGTCGTCAGGCAGGGGCTTGAGACTTGCGCTCACCTGCCCAGCATCTACAAACGCGACGAAGCCCCAGTTGGTGTACAGGCGCTGCCGAAATTCCAGTCCACCAGTGGTTATGGCCGTACCACCGGTGGGATTATCGGTATTCGGGAACATGGGCCCCACCAGCTGATAGCCGTAGCCGCGAATCGTGCTGGTGCCGCCGGCGTAGAAGCGTTGATCCGGCGGCAGGCTCAACTCGCCGGCGCCTTCCGCGACGCCCGCGAGGGCACGGGCGGCGAGCACGCTGCGTCCCGGGGCGATGGGCAA
>DATNKC010000081.1:0-3253 GCA_035603615.1 Steroidobacteraceae bacterium
GCCCGGCTGCCCATCCCCATTCCCAGCGCACCCCAAGCTTTGGCTTGGGCAATTTCCGGGCGCAGCAAGCTAGCACCATCCTCCCGCTTGAAGCACACCAGACAGCCGCTGCCATCGAGCACGGCAACCGTGAGCGGCGGCAGTCCCAGGCTTCTACCTTCAGCGAGAGCCTTATCAACAACGAGCGTCGCATGGGCGAGATCGATCATGGGCAGTGAATCCGCGTTAGGAGCTTTTGACGGTCTTGCGCAGTTTATCGAACCGAGCCGGCGCCGGGTCGTTCGGTCCTAAGAACTGCATCATCGACTCGCCGTCGAGAGCATTTTCCGCGATCACCTTCAACGCCACAAGGATGGGGGTGGCGAGTATTACGCCGGCGATCCCCCAAAAGAAGCCTCCAAACCACAAGCCCAAGAAGATCAGCAGAGGGTTCACATCGAGCCGCCGACCCACCAGGAGCGGCTGCACGATCTGCCCTTCGATGACGGCCAGCCCGAGGTAGCTCAAGGCGACGCCGAGCGCATGCCCCAGTCCATCAAATGAAACGACGGCCACCAGCGTCACAACGATGAGCATGACGGTTGCGCCGGCGTAAGGAATGAAACTCAACAGCGCCGCCATGGCGCCCCATAGGTAGGGCGTGGGCATCTTCCAAGCCATCATGACCAGCGTGGTCGCGATCCCCAATCCCAAATTGATGAATGCGGTAGTGACGTAGAAATGGCCGATTTCGGCGCGCACTTTTTCGATGTAGCCCTGCACGTGGTGCGCCTTGAGATGATCGAAAAAAGCGGCGCTCATGCGTGCCACCATCGGAGGTCCGCCCGCCAGAAGAAACAGCGTAATGATCACGAAGGTTGCCAAGCCGATGGCCGCATCGCGTACGGTCGAGAGCAGCACGCGCGCGGCGCTCTCTTGCGGAGCGGCCACCGCCGTGGGTTCTGCGGGCGTCGGCGCGCCCACCTTGCCTGCCCGGTCGGTCAGCTCCTCGATGTGGTTCATCAGCCGCGCCACCGGCGTGAACTTCCTTTGGATGACGTTAAGCGTGTGCGGAGCCGATGCATACCACTGCTGGCTGGGCGTCCAGACGAGCGCCACCAATCCCGCCACCGCCGCGAGCGCCATAACCAAGATCAACACCGCACCGAGGCCGCGCGGCAGCCCGATGCGGTTCAGGGCCTCCACCGGGCTCGACAGAATCAGGCCGGCGAGCCCGGCAAGCGCGACCGGAATGAATGCGGTATGGCCAATGTAGAGCAGTCCACCGATCAAAAGCAGCAAAATCCCCTTGCCGATGTTGAATTCCCTCACGCCCTTGAGGGGCTTGGGCAGACGGTCGAATTTTGAAGTCTCAGTGGACATGTGGGCATCCCTTATGGCTGCCTACTCTACCCTGTTACGCGACCGGGTAGCCGTACCCTAATCATCGCCCGACCCATCGCCGCACCCCCGACCGCTTAAGTTCACTTAAGGCGCCGCGAGCCAACCCAGCAGCACTTTGTGAAAGGCCGCCGGATCTTGTATTTGCGGCGCATGGCCGAGTTCGGAAAACTCCACCAACTTGGCTCCCTTGATCCGCATCGCCGCGCTCTTGGCCAGTTCAGGATAATGTCCCAAGGTCGCCTGAACGACCGGGGGCGCGAAGTCCTTGCCGATGGCGGTGTTGTCCTTGTCGCCGATGATCAGCAGCGTGGGCACCGTGATGTGTTCGAACTCATAGAACACCGGTTGCGTAAAAATCATGTCGTAGAGCAGCGCCGAGTTCCATGCGACCCGTTCCTTATCCGGTCCCCGGTTCAAGCCGGCCAACATCTGGACCCAAATCTCATAGTCGTCGCTCCAGTGGCCGGCGTAATAGGTGGCCTGTTCGTAGCGGCGGATGCCATCGGCGTTGGTCTTCAACTCCCGCGCATACCAATCATCGACCGAAATCGGCGGAACGCCTTTGGACTTCCAGTCCTCGAGCCCGATGGGGTCAACGAGCACCAGATGCTCGACCTCCTTCGGGTACATCAGGGCATATCGGATCGCGATCATGCCCCCGGTTGAGTGCGCGACGAGCGCCGCAGTTTTGACCCCGAGCGAGGCGAGCAGCGCATGCGTGTTCAACGCGAGCTGCTGGAAGGAATACTGGTAGCGCTCCGGCTTGGTCGATTTGCAAAAGCCGATCTGATCCGGAGCAATCACGCGGTAGCCCGCGTCCGTCAACGCATCGATCGTCGTGCGCCATGTGGCGGCGCAAAAATTCTTGCCATGCATGAGCACGGCGGTTCGCCCGTTGGGGTTCTTCGGCCGCACATCCATGTATGCCATGCGCAATGTCTGCCGTTGCGACTGGAAATCGAAATGCCCCACGGAGTGGGGATAATCGAAACCCTGCAGCTCCGGGCCGTACGAGGCGTCCGCCGCCCATGCCAGCGAACTGACGGCTAGCAGAAACACCGGTAAGCAGCATTTTGAAATCATGATTACCCTAAATCAGGGCGACCGTAATGCGAAGTTGACCGGCACGACAGCAAGCGCTTCGATCGACGCTCCGTTCTCCTCCGCGGGCAGAAAGTGCAAGTCCATGGCGTACCTCACGGCTGCTCGATCGAGTTGCTCAAAACCAGAAGAGCTCAGTACGAAACCCGCGCGCGCGCACCCCGTCGGTGGGACGATGAGGCCGACACGGACCAATCCATACTGGCGATTGCGGCGCGCTTCTTCCGGATAAGTGAGTTTGGGTTGCGGCTGACTGTAGTCCAAGGACGGCGACTTCTTCTCGGAAGATCGAGCGGCAACAGACGTGCAGGTCATCGCTGACGTTATCGGATAAAGCCCGTGAAAATCGGAATTCTTGGCCTTGTCTTCGAGATCATTGAGTTCCCTCTGCTGCGCGTGAGTGCGGACTAATTCCAGCTGCGTCCAGGTACCGCCGATCGCGTCAATAAAGAGGCCATGGCGCACCTGAAGCTTTAGCGTTCTCTCAAGCGATGCGATGTTCACAGAGTAGCGCGGCTCGACAGCGTTTTCCTGCAGCATGGAGAGGTATGGCGCCCAGTTGCGCGGATGCGGGACGATGTCCTGCCAATAATCGCCGATGGCCTTGCATTGAAGGCCCATGACCTCAAGCCGGTGATATAGGGCCTGTCGTTCGTTCTGGGCAGATTTTAAATTCTGGCCCTCAGGTGCGGTGGAAAGTGCGGTAAATTTTGCCTCGATATCGGCTTGGTCGGTATCGTTGAGACAATAGGCCTGCCAATCGTCGGCG
>DATNKC010000082.1:0-2636 GCA_035603615.1 Steroidobacteraceae bacterium
GCAGTATCTTGAATAGCCAACTATCCAGCCGGGCATCGCTGCGCCATTGATCCAACCGCAGCAGCGCCCGCTCCACCGCAATCTGTACGACATCGTCGGCATCGTGCGGGTTGCGCACCAGATTGCGTGCAAAGCGCCTCAGGCGAGGCAGCAAAGCGACGATCTGCTCCTGGATGTTTTCGACGCTGTCGTTCGTACTCATGAAGTAGACGTTTGAGAGTTGATGTTTAATCCATACATGCTAGCAGCCTTAAGAGGGCCGCCAGCCGTGTGCCAACCTTAAGGTTTTGAGATACATGCGAATACTCATGTGCATCGCCCTGACAGTCGTGGCCAACGCCGCCCAAGCGCAGCTGCGCTTACCGGTGGCGCCATTACCCGCGCTGCCGATTCAGAAGCTGACGCAAACGGTGGGCCAAACGGGCGCCGATACCCTTCAGCAGCTGAGCGACGTGCGCCATCTGCTCACCGCGAGTCTGATCCAGGCAAACCCGCGCACCATCGCCGCAGACCCGCACGGCAACCCCATCGTCCGTGGTGAGCTCTTGGCTTATGCGCCCTCGACGCAGGCAATCGCAGCGGCGCAAGCCAACGGCTTCACCATTGCGCGCGAGCGAACATACGGCGATCTGGACGTTCACCTGGTTGTCCTACAGGCGCCGCCCTCGATGAACATCGTCAAGGCGCTGCGTGCCTTGCGCGTAGCCGATCCGGCCGGAACCTACGATTTCAATCACATCTATACCGGCGTCGGCGTGCTGTCGGCCGGGGTGCCAGCCGGACAGCAGAGCGATGCGCCCTCGCCGCAAAGCGCCGGCGCGAACGGGTCGGGCCAGCCGTTGCCGCGCGTTGGCTTGATCGATTCCGGCGTTGACGGCTCCCATCCGGTCTTTCGCGATGCGCTGATCCATCCCTGGGGCTGTGGGGACCACGTGCTCCCGAGTGCGCACGGTACGGCGGTTGCCTCATTGCTGGTCGGCCAGTCGACCCGCTTTCATGGGGTGTTGGACAGGGCCGAGCTGTACGCGGCGGACGTCTATTGCAACGCCCCGACCGGGGGCGCAGTGGACGCTTTGGCCGCCGCCTTTGCCTGGCTGGCCGAGCAGCGGGTCGCCGTGATCAATGTGAGCCTCGTGGGTCCGGATAACGCCGCGCTGGCCCAGATCGTGCGTGTCCTGACGTCCCGAGGATATTTATTGGTCGCCGCCGTCGGCAACGACGGACCGGCGGCGCCGCCCTTATATCCAGCATCCTATCCCCATGTTGTCGGCGTGACCGCCGTGGACGCCCATCGACGTGTGCTCATCGAAGCGGCGCGCGGCAATCAAGTGATGTTCGCGGCACGCGGCGCCGATATGTCAGCGGCCGATATCGGGGCAAAGTATTCGGCGATACGCGGTACCTCGTTTGCCGCGCCCATTGTGGCGGCGCTGCTGGCGCAATCGGTAACGGCACCCGATTTGAGCACCAGCAACGCGGCGATCGAAGCGCTTGCACAAAGCGCCATCGACTTGGGCCCTAAAGGACGCGATTTGACATATGGCTTCGGCCTCGTTGGGGCCGACTATCACAGCGATTTAGCGCAGCCGAGCCCGTAAAACCCACCGGGAACAAAAGTTGAAGTCCGAGGGAAGAAACACCCAGGTGCGTTCGTATCAATGGGTGAAGGCCGCGCAATCGGCTGCGGCCATCGAGGAGATCGACGATGAACACTAAACACATTCTTGCTGCGATCAGCATCGCGACCGCGTTGGCAATCATCGCGCCCGCGTACGCCGGCGGCCTAGGCGGCGGCTTGGGCGGTGGTCTTGGCGGTGGATTGGGGATGAACCGCGGCTTGTCCGGTCAAGGCGCCTTCCAGGGTCAAGGAGCCGTCGGTGGGTCGCTCAATAAACCGACCTCGCGCCCCGCGGCGAATGCCGTAAAGCAGACGGAATCCACGGCCGCGGCCTCAAAGGCAGCAGCCTCCAGTGCGACTTCGAGCGCCGCCAATACCACGAGCAACACCGCGGCTAGCGCGGCGGCTCAGGCGCAGGCTGCCAAGCCGAACGTCAGTTCTAACGTGGCTCCGTCCGCCTCTGTGACGGCGCAAAAGGCGGCTCCCTCGGCGAGCCTCACGGGTACGGGCGCTGTGAATGCCGCGACCAACAAGGGCGCGGTTTCCACGAACGGCACGGGGTCGGTTGATGTCGAGCATTCGACCAGCGGAACCTCGGTCGATGTGGCCGGTACCGCTTCAGCCGCAGCGTCGCGCAATCCGCAATAGTCTGAAAGTCGGCGCGATTCGCAGCGCCCTCGCACTCGCGAGGGCGCTTGCGTTACGCGACCATCCGCTGCAAGGCCTGCGAAAAGTTGATCCAAGGTGTCCAGGATACGACTGTCGCTTGCGCGACCTGGTCCAGAACGATCAGCGCGAGCGCGACCAGATAAGCAGGATGGATTCTGCGGCGCGTCAGCAGATCGTAGGCAAAGCACGGCAGGAAAAATGCATCGACCAACAGGGTCGAAACAATCGAGACCTTGGCCATGTCACCTCTGCCTAAAGAATGGACGACGGCGCGAAACATCGGCGCGCCCAACAAGACGATGGTCGCCGATAACATGAAGCGTTTGTGCCAGTCCGGCCGTTTTCGATA
>DATNKC010000083.1:0-4963 GCA_035603615.1 Steroidobacteraceae bacterium
CGGCGTGGCAATGATTTTAATGGGGACGGTGTGGATGCTGCAGGGCCTCAACCTGGCGTTTCGGGTCGGCTTCATGGTGGGCAACTACCATTGGACCATTTATGGCGCGATCCTCGCACTGGTAGGCGTCGCGCAAGTCGTGTGGAGCAACATGCGGCAAAAACTCTAAAGAGACGCGTTTCTACCCGAGCAGCGTGATACCCGGGGCTGGGTGTCGTCACTCGGTCAGCGGATGCCCCTTGGGTAGTTGGTGCGCATACCAAGTTGCGAGCCGGTGCCGGATGGTTTTCTCGCTGACCTGATCCTCCGGCATCGGCGCAATCACCTTGTCGTGCACCAGCAAGCGATACACGTAAAGAGCCTTGAGGCTCGCGGAATCGGTGGCTTCGAATTCCACCGCCTTACGCCCTTCGGCATATTGAACGCCTGCCTGCAACGCCGCCTTGAACAACTCCGATTCGTGCTTGAGCTTTTTCATGCGCGCATCCTCAGCGGCCGGACGATAGGTGAATCACATCCTCGGCGTCGCCATCGACCGCGGCGCGGCTGAATCTCAAGGGGACGTACGATCCTTGAGCCCACATTGGAAACAGATCCCGATAGTGCGCGCTCATCGGATCATCCGACTGTCCCGGCGTGTTCATGGCAACCGAATTGTCCCACGCACCCACGTCCATCACCAGGCGCACCGAAGCGCCGGCGATCACCGAGAAATCGCCGGGCCTGTAAGCCTGCGCGCGCGGCGTCGAAGAGGAGCCCGGCGTTTGCAGCGGCCCGACCGACATCTGCGCGCGCAACTCCGGGTCGGCCAAGACGGCGACCGCCGGCTCGAAGGTCGCGCGATGCAGCCGGCCCCAACTCCACGTCGTCATGTCGGGGCCCAACCGTTGATTGAGTTCCGCCAGTGCGCTCTTCAAGCTCTCCAGAAGAATGGCATCGCGCGCCGCCGCAGGATCGGCGCCCAGCGCGCCGTCAGGATGTTCAAGATATTCGATCACTGCCTGAAGCTGCCCATTGTCGATCAGGCGTGCCGCTTCGGGCGCCGCTTTCGCGACCGTCGTCTTGCCCAAGTGTTTCGTCGCCCACACCTCGTAGATCGCCGCCGCCGCGCTGCCGGTGCTCTCCTCGTGATTCCACCCCTCGAGCAGCTTCAGCGCCTGCGTCAGCGCGGCATCTGGCGAGGACAGCGAAGCAAGCAATGCCACCGCGCGCCGCGACTGCGCGCTCACCGCGTCGGTCTGGATCGCCATCGAGTCGGCGAGCGTCATTTTTGTCTTGGTAGCCAACAACTCGTTGATTCGATCGATGCGCGAGCGGTCGGTCCACTCGAACGCAATTCTGTTCCGCTCATTCGGATAACCCGAAGGCAGGTTCATCTCGTTCGCGGTCCCGAAATAGCCTTGCTCGGGATTCAGGAGCGAGGGCAGCACATCCTTGCCGTGAAAGCCCGCCCATTCGTAGCGGCCATCGCCCGGCACCGGCAGGAGACCATCCCAGTTCTTGCGGATAGGTGCGCGGCCCGACGCGGCCCAGCCGATATTCCCCTGAGTGTCCGCATAGACGATGTTAAGCGGCGGCGCGCCCCAGGCGTTGGTGGCAACCTTGAAGTCATTCCAGTTCTTCGCCATGAGCAGGCGCGAGGAACCGAAATAACCCGCGAGGCCGGACTCGTTCCACACGGTGCGCATGGCAAAGGCGCGATGATTCGCCGCGTCTAAGCTAAGCACCGGGCCGTGTCGCGTGAAGCGCAACTCGACTTCGCGCGCGGCGCCGCCTTTCACGTCAATGGTCTCGCGCACGATTTGCATTTTTTCCCAGCCCGACTGGTAACGATAGTTGTCAGGGTTGCTCTTGCTCAGCTCATAGACGTAAAGATCTTCTTGATCGATCGCGAAGATCGTGATGCCGAAGGCAATATCGTCGTTGTGTCCGAGGGAGATTCCCGGCAACGCGGGTTCGCCTGCGCCAATGATGTTAAGACCCGGCGCATTCAATGCCACGATGTAGCGTAGCGACGGGCTCCCAAGCTGGCGATGCGGGTCGTTGGCGAGAATCGGGCGGCCGGTCGCGGTGCGCGAGGGTGCAATCACCCAGTTGTTGGAGCCTTCCGTCGACTGCGTGTCGAGCGCCGCCGCCAGCTGACGCTCGGCAGAGAGCTCGGCGTGCCGCGCGGTTGCGGTGAGCGCACCAAAATCCACTTGCTTGGTCGCCAACAAATAATCCTTGAGCACGTCGGCCGGCACATCGCAAGGATTGAGGCCCGGCGGTATCGTGACTTTGTGGCCCAGCGGCTCGATCTTGCGGCGCAACTCGTCGGCCTTGAGTCCGCCCGCGCACACGACGCGGGCGCGCGCGACTTCCGAAGTGACATTGGATACCAGCGCGTGGCTGCGGATGCGAAGCACATCCTCGGCGCTCCACGTCTCGGGCCGGCTGTCGGTGAGCTTGAATTCGACCGGCAGCGGCCGCGCGCCGCTCTGCACTTGCGCGACATAAGCGTTCACGCCGTCGACGAAGGCCGCGACCCACCGACGCGAATCCGGTGCATACGCGGTCCACTCCTTCTCCATGTCGCCGCGATAGAGGAACAGGCGCGCCGCGCGGTCCTGGTCAATGTATGCCGGACCTAAGGACTTCGCCAGCAGTCCAAGGCCGCGCTTGCGCCATAAATCGATCTGCCAGAGGCGGTCCCGTGCGGCGTTATAACCCTGCAGGAAAAAGGCATCGTGAATGTTCGCGGCGAAGATGTGCGCGATGCCCCAATGATCGATGACGATATCGGCCGGCGCGTTTAAACCGGCGACGTTCCAATTCCGTTCCTCGACGGCCGTTGAAGTCGCGGCCGGCGCGTTTGGTGCCACCCAGGTCAAGGCGAGAACGGCCCAGCTCAGGTGTTTTATCTTCAAGCGCATTCTTTTTCTCCGCCCTACACTCCGCAAAGGTTGGCCTTGGGCGCCGCGCTTGTCAAAGAGTGCCCTGAGCGGCGTGGTGTTAGACTGTGCGCATTCACAATTAAATAAAGGGGATCGTTATGCGTACGCTTCTAGTGTCGGCAATTGCAGCGGCCGTGTTGTTGGCCGCCGGCTGCGATAGCGCCAAGTCTCCGGACACCGTCGCCAAGGATGTCGCGGCGGCTGAACAGAAAGCCGCGACCGAAGTGGCCAATAGCGAGAAGGCGGCTGAAAAGGATCTAAACAAGGCTGCGGACAAAGTGGATGACAAGCTGATCGCCTTCAACAATGCGGCGGCCAAGGACGCGTACGATCTGGCGGTCGCCAAAGCGGACGGCGATCGAAAAGTCGCACTGGCGAATTGTCTATCGCTGGGTGGCGACGCTCAAAAATCCTGCAAGGACCAGGCGGAGGCCGACTACGGCGCGGCCAAGGCAAATGCAAAGGCTGCCGCTCAGTCTGTAAAGGAATAACCTGCGAGCTTCAGGAGCAGCGAACCGGCCCGTGCCGGCTCGCTGCTGTTGGCTCGCACGCGTCAGGGTAGATATTCTTTGGGCAGCGGGGCGGTGGCTGACTCGGCCTGCCACATGATGCCCAGCACGCGCCAGCCGCCGGCCTCTTTGATCGCTTGAATACTGTTGATGCCGCGCGCGACTTGCTTGCCGTCGCTGTGCAGCGCATACGTGCTCCATAGGTGCACGATGTTGCCGTAATTCTGGATGTGAAATTTCAGTTGCTTTTCTTCCAGCAAGGCATGGCCGCGGGCTTTGACGCGGGCAATCCAATCGTCCAAGGTCAGGATTGTGTAGCTCGGTGCCCCGTCCGCGCCCATTGAAACGACGATGAGGCGCGCTTCGGGTATGAACAGCGCCTTCATGCAGGCACGATCTTTGTCCGCGGGCCCGGTAATCGCCGCATCGATCGCGGCGGGGATGCCCTTGGCTTCCGCAGGCAGAGCACAGGCGGTGTCCGCCGATTGCGCCTGCGCCATCGCACTTCCGGCGAGCGCGCCGGCCAGGATCGTCGCTGAAAATAGTGTCCGCAGCATTTTTTCTCCCGTAGGCAAATCGATCGAACAATCATAACACCGGCGATCGCTGCGCCTGTTGCAGTAGGATCCTGAAGGCGAGCCCGTGCGTGATCAACAAAAGCGGTACGACGAGAGTCGGAAGAAAGTAGGCGGCGCCGAGCTGACCCGGCATGAGGCTGACATGGGCGCCTTGGTAGAACGCATTCAACAGATCGGCTGAGCCCCAAAGGTTCCAGATCCATGCGATGACCACGCCAACACCGCGCGACAGCGATGCCAGCGAAAGCAACGCGAGTGTTGCGGCAACGATGTCCCCATAGGCGTCGGCATGCGCGAAAGCAGACGGCAGATCGGGCGACACGACGCCTGGGACCAGGAAGGCCAGGCCGATAAAGCGGAAGCTGTGCAGGATGAGAATCGGCCGCAGCGCTTCGGTCCGTTGCAGCGGGCGCAGTTTCGGCCAGATGTAGCGCTTCGCGACGATTCCCCACGCGATGAAGGAAAAGGCAACGCTCGCGAAAAAGCAGAGTTGCGGCAACATGAGTCTCTCCTCGTTATTGAGAAATGAGCGCGCTGCACGGGTCTGTGAGCGATATGGTACCCATTGGTACCGCCATGAGTGTGGTACTATGCAGTACCAACTGTCAAGGGTGACCGCTTGATGATTAGGGCAGCGCTGACGAAGGAGCGTAAAGAAAGCGACGAAACCGCGGTGCGCTCGCGCATCCTCGATGCAGCCTTCGCGGCGTTCATGGAGAGTGGCTATGCGGCGACCAGCACGCTCGAGATTGCAACGCGCGCGCGCGTTTCAAAACGAGAGCTGTACGCGCTGGTGGGCAACAAGCAGGAAATGCTCGTCACATGCATCAGCGCGCGTGCCGGGCGACTGAAAGTGCCCGCCGACTTTCCCGTGCCACACGATCGGGAGAGTCTCGCGCGCGCTGATGCATGTGACGAGCATTTCCTGCTTGTTGCCCACCAG
>DATNKC010000084.1:0-4191 GCA_035603615.1 Steroidobacteraceae bacterium
GACGGGAAAGGGTGTCTTGTAGTACAGACCGCAGATCAGTAGCGCGGCCCCGAATGCAAATAATATTCCGAAGGGGTCCATCTTCAAGACGGCGATGTAGGCGACGACGAACGGAACGAGCGTGCCGAGATCGCCGAAAGCGCCCGCCCATTCCATTCGATCGAAACGGTTGCCGCGAAACTCGGCTTTGGTTTGAGGTCCTGAGGAATTCACTGTGTCATCACGATCGTGATCTGCCAGTGCGCAGACTAGACCGCAGCCAGCGGCAATACTTCACAATTATTCGTTGGCTATATTCGGCAGGATACAGCGGAGGCAACTAAAAACCGCCATGCGTTGTATCCGCGGAGCTACGACGAATGGCTTCGAGAACTATTTTACGAGATCTTCTCCGCGCGCTGCAGGATTTTTTTTGCGAGTTGTTTTCTGCCGCCGTGTTCGGAACGAGATGCCTTCGCACTGACATGCGGCACGATATCCGTCAGCCGATTCGCGCCGAGCCGGCCGACCTCGCGTTCCAGCATCCGATACTGTTTGATCAGGCCTGCGCCGAAGCTCGTCACACGCGCACCGCCGCCGCCGGAGCCGCCGGTGGAAGATACGGTCACAGCCTCGCTAAACCCTTGTTTTAAGCTGTTTATTAGCATCCAAGCGCGCCGATAGCTCATGCCGAGAGAACGTGCGGCATCGGAAATGGATCCGGTGGATTTGATCGCCTCGAGCAATGCGATTTTGCCGGGACCGACGTGGACGTTTTCGGCGAAATCGATGCGGATACGAATAACGGGTGTCATCTCGCAGTCCTCCCTTCGCACTTGCGCGCCGCGCGCCGGCGCGGCGCCATCATACGAGATTTTTCCCTGAGGCTTGAATACAACCTGCGAGAGGAGGATTCTTACCGAACCGGTACCTCGCGGAGTCATCATGTCGACAACCTTTTTCTTGAATGGCAAAAGCACGGAGCTCGATGCAGATCCGAACATGCCGTTGTTGTGGGCGATCCGCGAGGTCGCTGGGCTTCACGGTACCAAGTTCGGGTGCGGAATGGCGATGTGCGGCGCCTGCACCGTCCACCTCGACGGTCAGCCGATCCGTTCCTGTGTCATGCCGCTCTCATCCGTGGCCGGCCGGAAAATCACGACGATTGAGGGATTGCAGAGCAAGCAAGCCAAAGCCGTGCAGGCCGCCTGGATCGATCTTCAGGTACCGCAGTGCGGATATTGCCAGTCGGGTCAGATCATGGCCGCGACGGCGCTGCTGGAGAAGAATTCCGCGCCCTCCGATGCGGATATCGACGGCGCCATGAGCGGCAACATATGCCGATGCGCCACCTACCCACGCATCCGCGCCGCGATTCATGCAGCGGCGCAATCCGCCAAGGCGTAACGTCCATGAGCAACGACTTAGCTTCTGTCCGCAAAATCGAACGGCGTACATTCCTGAAAGGCGCCGGTGCGGCAACCGTCACGGCGCTGACCATTGGCTTCGAATTGGGCGGCTCGCCGCGCGCGCAGGCACTCGCCGCGTCCGCTGCCCCAACATCAACGCCATTCGCACCCAACGCCTTCGTCAGAATTGGCGCCGACAACAGCATCACCATCATTGCCAAGCACATCGAAATGGGCCAGGGCTCCTACACGGGGCTCGCGACCATCCTGGCGGATGAACTCGACGCCGATTGGGCTCAGGTGCGGGTCGAAAGCGCACCCGCCGATGCGACGCGCTATGCCAATCTGGTCTTCGGCAAGATCCAGGGAACCGGCGGCAGTTCATCGATCGCCAATTCCTGGCCGCAGTTGCGCGATGCGGGCGCCAAGGCCCGCGCGATGCTGCTGACAGCCGCGGCCAACGAGTGGCATGTTCCCGTCGGAGAACTGACGGTCGACAAAAGCGTGATTTCTCATACCGCCAGCAAGCGCCAAGCGAGCTTTGGTTCGCTCGTGAAAAAGGCCGCGGCGTTGCCGGTGCCGGAAACCGTGCAGCTCAAGGATCCGAAGGATTTCAAGCTCATCGGCGGCCGACCGGCGCGGGTCGATGTGCCGGCGAAATGCGATGGCACGGCGCAATTCACGATCGATGTCGAGATGCCCGGCATGCTGGTCGCGCTGCTTAAACGATCGCCGCTGTTTGGCGGCAAGGTCAAGTCCTTCGATGGCGCCGCGGCGATGCAAGTGCCGGGTGTGGTCAAGGTCGTGCAGGTGCCGGGCGGTGTCGCCGTGGTTGCGAAGGGTTTTTGGGCCGCCAAGCAAGGACGCGACGCGCTCAAAGTCGACTGGGACGATTCGAGCGCCGAGAAGCGCAGCTCCACCGCGATGATGGAGGAGTATCGGCGCCTCGCCGATCAGCCCGCGCTGCCCGCGCGCAAAGAGGGGGACGCCAAGAAGGCCATCGGCGCTGCCGCGCGCACGATTTCCGCGGGCTATGAATTCCCCTACCTCGCGCATGCGCCCATGGAGCCGCTGGCCGCGGTGGTCAAGCTCGATGCCAAGACCTGCGAGATCTGGACAGGCGATCAATTCCAAACCATCGATCAGATGAACGCCGCGCACGCGGCGGGTTTGGATCCCGGCCAAGTGAACATTCATACTCTCTATGCGGGCGGCAGTTTTGGCCGGCGCGCCAACACCATTTCAGACTATGTCGTGGAAGCGGTGTCGATTGCCAAGGCGTACGGCGCGGACGGCACGCCGATCAAGTTGCAATGGACTCGCGAGGACGATGTCCGCGGCGGGTTGTATCGCCCGATGTACTTCCACAAACTGGAAGCCGGCTTGAATGCGCAAAACGAACTCATTGGATGGCACCACGTCATCGTCGGGCAATCCATCATGGCCGGCACGATCTTCGCGGCGGGCATGAAGGGCGGCATCGATTCCACTTCAGTAGAAGGCGCGGCAAACATTGCCTACGCCATTCCCAACATTGCGGTCGATTTGTCGACGGCCAAGGCCGGCGTGCCGGTGCTGTGGTGGCGCGTGGTCGGCAGCTCGCATACGGTTTTTGCCGTCGAGGCGTTTATCGATGAGGTCGCGCACGCCGCCGGCGCAGATCCCTACGCCTTCCGTCGCAAGCTGCTCGAACATGAGCCGCGCATGAAGGCGGTGCTGGAACTCGCCGCCGACAAGGCCGGGTGGACCTCAGGTCCCCTGCCGAAAGGCCGCGGCCGCGGCATCGCCGTGTGCGAAGCGTTCAATTCTTTTGTCGCGCAGGTGGCTGAGGTCAGCGTCGATGACGCCGGACGCATCAAGGTCGATCGGGTTGTGTGCGCAGTCGACTGCGGCACGGCTGTCAATCCCGACATCATTAAGGCGCAGATGGAAGGCGGTATCGGCTTCGGATTGGGAGCGGCATTGTACGGTGCGATCACGTTGAAAGACGGCCGCGTCGAGCAGAGCAACTTCAACGACTATCGCGTGCTGCGCATGAACGAAGCGCCGAAGGTGGAGGTTTACATCGTGCCCTCGACCGAAAAGCCCACCGGCGTGGGCGAACCCGGGGTGGCCCCGGTCGGTCCCGCCGTTGCCAATGCTGTTTTTGCCGCCACCGGAAAACGCGTGTACGTATTTCCTTTCGTCAAAAGCGAAATTGCCCGGAGCTAGGTCTCATGAATGCAACGCCCCCAACGCCTACGCGACGGCCGGTTCTGTGGAGCTTGACGGCCATTGTCGCCGTTCTGCTCATTGTGGCCGCTTACATCGTGTTCGGTCCGCTTCCCACCGATTTCGCCGGCGGCAAACGGGTCGCGCTCGCGGCCTACACCGCGGCGGATCCCACCGGCGTGCCGCCGGAGCTCAAGGCGGCGAGCCAGGTCGAGCGCGGCGAGTATTTGACGCGCGCCGCGGACTGCGTCGTCTGCCACACCACGAAGGACGGTACGCCGTTTGCCGGCGGCCGCGCCTTCGTGCTGCCCTTCGGCACCATTTATTCCACCAACATCACGCCGGACAACGAGACGGGCATCGGTAATTACAGCGATGCGAATTTCCTCGATGCCATGCACAAGGGCATCGGGCGCGGCAACACCAAACTGTATCCGGCGATGCCCTACGCCAGCTACACCTACATGTCCGACGCCGACGCGCTCGCGATCAAGGCCTACCTCTTTACGCTGAAGCCCTTGCACGCACCCGCGCCGCAAAACACCCTCAGTTTTCCTTTCAATCAGCGCAGCCTCATGAGCTTATGGTCGGC
>DATNKC010000085.1:0-3333 GCA_035603615.1 Steroidobacteraceae bacterium
ACCACGTAGAGCAAATCGAAGAGCTGGCCGCGGCCGCCCGATAGCGCCAGATAAAGCGCCGTGTCGCGTTTACCGATGCAAGTCGTCAGGTAGTTCAACGCCTTGATCAATTGTTGCAGGACACCGATCGCCTTGGGCTGCGGGCCTGGGGCACGATCGAATACTGCAACGGGCATTCTCGCTTTCAAAAGATCGAGCATCCTGGCGCAGATAATGTAAAAGCCATTCACCGGCGGGGGCAGCGGGCCGGCAAAGCACAGGCATGTCATCCGGTGTTCTCTACCATGCGTACACAACCGTCCAAGATCTGGGTTGCGGCACGCTCCGGCGTATAGTCCGCCACTACGTCGAGGCAATTTAGCGCTACCGCTTCCCTGTCGTCCGAGAGATGTCTAACTGAATCTAGCGCCTTGACCAAATCATCGCTGTTGCCGGATTCGAATGCGTATCCGGTCGCCCCCTCTCGCACCAAGTCCGGCACGCAACCGCAGGCGCTGCTCACGACCACGGGGCAACCGTAGCTCAATGCCTCATTGACCACCAAACCCCAGGGTTCGCTGTGGCTCGGCAACACCAAAGCCGTGCAGTTCTGGAACAATCCCGAAATATCCTCCAGGCTTTTGCTGCCCAGGAAAGAGATTGCGTGCGTCATGTTGAGATTGGTCACCCGCCTCTTCAGATCGTCCGCCAGCGGCCCTGCGCCGACCAAATCCAATCTCGCCCCCGGAAGCCGCGCATGAAGAGTGCAGAATGCCGTGAATAAATCATCCAGGCCTTTTTCGATCGAGAGCCTGCCGACGTAAAGAAAGCGAGGCTCATCGGCGCGCCCGTGCCAATTCGACCGGTAGTGCGCCAGGACCTTGTCTTTGCCGTAACCGTGGGGCAGCGCGGCTGCCTGACAGCGATAGGCGATCTTCGACTCGCTCACGCCGTAGCTCATTAGAAAGTCTTTGCTCCTGATGCCGTAGCAAAAAAAGCCGTTGCACAAACGAAAGAACCCGCGCTTGGCCAATTCCCGCCACGCCACTTTGGGCCGGTCGGCCAAGGTGGAGTCGCAGAAGACGGCGCGCTTGCGCCGTAACACGATGCAAACCACGAGCATCGCCCAATATTCGGCGCGGTGATAGCCGGGCATGATGACCAAATCGACCGGATTCTTATAGAGATCTCGTGCAAGGGCACCAATGCGCCGAATCAGCGGGGCGTTGGTGTAGGAGCCGCGAAACAAGAGCCGGAAGGGGTACTGATGGTAGGACAAATCGACGCCGCCCAAGCCCATACGTATCTCTTCGGTCTCGGCGATCTGTATGAACGAGGGAGTAATGCCGCGGGGTGCCCCATCCAAATGCACTTGCGAGAACACAACGCCCTTGTATTTGGACCAAAGAATGTTGTGGTATATCGCCACTCGCATACGTTTCGCGCACCAGCGGCGCGCCTCAAGACACCATCGTCGGTTGCGCGCTGACTCGCCTCGGTATGCGGTATCGCTCGCCCAGTTGCACGGACAGCATCGCAGAGGAAATCGCAAAAGCCAGGAGAGTTGCACTCGCGAACCCCATGGCGATCATGAGGGAGCCGCGCAGCACGATCATCAAAAACACCGCTCCGTAGACCGCCAGCGGAAACGAGACCCACTTGCTGCTGCGCCTGGCGACTTTATTCAGAAGCGTCACGGCAAACGCTGCCACGCCCGCATAGAGCATGACGCCGACGAAACCAAAGTCGAGATATCCCTCCGCTATCAATGGCGCCGAGAGATTCGTGAACCACATGCTGTAGTTCTTGGTCAGGTAGTTGGCGAGAAAGATGCCCGTGGCCAACGGCTTCCCACTCCATACGCTGCTCGGCACGAAAAATAGCAGCGAACCCAACAGTTGATGGCCCCATTGCACCCCGTGCGCGCCGGCAATTTCAACGGCCGTATATATATTCGCCCATGAGTCGTAGTTGATGGAAAAGTAATGATCCATGAGCCGATCCAATACCTGCGTCAGGGTCACATCGCCGAGGGCTTGCTGGTGATTGTGCGTAAATATCGTGATGGCCGGGAAAATCACCACCATGCCGCCCACCAACAGCAGCATCCGTCTCGACCAGTTGGCAAAGAATCCAGGAAATGCCACCAGCAACAGAGCGATGTACAGGGGCCCCAACGCGTTGCGCTTCTCGGTATACGGATTCTCCGTTATCAATACCAGCAGCAGCAGCAACAGCAACACGCAAACCCGGCTGAATAACAGCTTGCGCCCCGAACGAACGGTCTCGTGCAGAAGGATCAACAAGGTCGCCGACGGCAGAAACAGCAGGCATCTTTTCACGATGAGCGACGCGGGCGACGGCGCGACGGCGTTGTCAATCGACGCATAAGCTTTCGGTGCGGCGATTGCCACCACACAGACACAGACGAACAATGCGAGACCAACCGCGCCGGCGGTAAACGGCCGCGGCGCACTCGCTGGTGGGGAGTCCACCCGCCGCGCTTCGGCGCGCCCGCTCAAGAATCCATAGAACAGCGTAAACGCCAGCATGAACAGCGCACACATGAGATTTGTAAGCGCCACCCTATCCACCGCAACGGTCGAGGTGTTGATCAGACGCTGCGGCATGCTCATCAATTGGACTTTTGGCGCCAAATCAAGAAACAACCAATTGAAAATGAACACGACCATATCGGCGGGCGATGCGGCCGCAGGCCGCACCGCAAATCTTAGCTGTAGCAGCAACGCAATCGTCACGGCCACGCTCGAGAACACAAATTCCATCCCCGCCGAAGCGAGGCTGTTGATGAATATGATCTCCATCAGCACGATAAACAGCGCCAATAAAACCTTTACGCCGAGAAAGTGAGCGGTTGCCTTTGTGCGCATGCGATTCCAGACCTACACGTTGCTTCTTGAGTGATGAAGCAATCGAACTACTCTCGCTCAGTGCTCATTGATGACGCTCCCGATGACGTTGACGCCGGTATCGGTGAACATTTCCATGGCCGCCAGCAGCTTGGCTTGCGGCGTGCAGTTACGCCGCGCAATCATCACTGCATTTCCCGCATTGGCGGCGAGGATCTGTGCATCCGCCGTTTCGCAGGCCGCCGGAGTATCGAGGATCACCAGGCTGAATTGAGCGGCGAAGTGATCGAGGATCACGTCGAACACCGGGCGCGCGAGCAGCTCCTGCGGATTGGGCGGAATGATGCCCGCCGGCAATACGAATAGACGCAGCTGCGGATGGATCCGCCGCGCAATTTCCCGTCCCGCGCGTCCAGTCAACAGTGCGGACAAACCCACCGAATTCTCAATATTGAATATCCGATGCTGGCGCGGATGCCGCATG
>DATNKC010000086.1:0-7175 GCA_035603615.1 Steroidobacteraceae bacterium
GATCAGCAAGCGCTCCATCTTTACGAATGATTCGAGCGATATATTCGCCTATTCCGCTGATCCTTCGGACGCAACAAAACTCGTGCGCACTTCCCGCGATGGCACGCGTCGCAAAGGCCGAGTCGTCGGCGGAAAATTCAAGGGCCTAGCTATAAAATAGCGATCTAGGACTCGCCGATTGCCGCTGCCAATGCCGCTTCGAAATCGCCGTGCGCACTTCGCAACCGTTGCAATTCCTCCTTCGGCCAGACATGTTTGAGATTGCCGTCGATCAAGACGGCCGCTCGATCCGCATAGTGTTCGACAATATCCAAGGAATGCGTCGCCAGGAGCAAAGCGGCGCCGCGCCGTTCAATGCGGGCTCGCAGATGCCGCTTGAGCATCAGCGCGCTCGCCGGGTCGAGGCCATTGAACGCTTCGTCCAGAACGATCAACAGCGGGTCGCCTACCAAGGCCAGGAGCACCGCAAGCTTTTGACGCGTGCCGAGCGACAGCGTATCGACAAAAGCTTCGAGGTAAGGCGTGAAGCGCAACTCGTCGGCCAGGGTCAGCAAATCATCGCCGATCACACTGAGGCCCTTTGCCGCGGCATGCACTTCCAAGCATTGACGCGCGGTCAAGAGTGCCGGCAGGACATCGGGCGCGCACCCGTACCCGAGCTGCCGCTTGGCCTCGAAAGGAGCTTTGCGCAGCGAATGACCGGCGATTGAGATCTCGCCGCCGGACGGAATCAGCCGGCTGACCACACAATCGAGCAACGTACTCTTCCCGCAGCCATTGGGGCCCAGCAGCACGAACCATTCGCCTGCGTTAAGCGCAATCGAAATATTTTCGAGCACCGTACGCGGCCCGTAGCCCGCCCGCAGTTCGCGGATTTCAAGGACGGGGCTATTCACGGCCGCGTTCTTGGGCAGGAGTTTGTCTACAGGTCCAAATGAGCCCGCCGCTCACCGTCAAGCAACCCACGACTGCCGTCCAGGCGCCCACCTCGGCCGCGCTGCGATACGAGGCATTGAGCACCAACAGGAGCAGCGCCTCGATCGCGCTCGCCGCGACGATCACTGCGCAGACCGGCAGCAAGAATGCGCGAATCACCTCGCCCGAGCGCACCGGCAAGGGCGCCAGCCAGCGCCGCGCCAAGCGGCTGGCGGACATGACCCCCAACCACACCAGCAAGAGCACGCCGATAATCCCGGACATGCCGATCACTACCATGGCCGTATCTGCCGTCGTTCCCAGCGGCATCATGACGAGGATCGGGATGATCGCGCGAGAAACGACTTTCGGTTGTGCCCAGGCAAACGCTTGGCGGATCGGCCAACTCCCGAGCGCGCTCAAGGTAGGGCGAATCTTCGCGGCTCGGCGCGATTTCGGATGGGGAACGTAGCGGGAACCCGGCGGCAGATCCACCGGTTTCGGCTGCCGTATCAGAAAACTGCCGATTACCCCGACCGCAATTCCACCGCTGAAATAAGCCCAAACCGCAAAGAGCGCGAGGATCTCGGCGCTCTTGGCAATCAAGAGCACCAGCGCGTACGAGACGCTCGCGAGGGTGAGCAGCCCCAGGGCGACGATCGCGGGGAGTGTTTCGATGAGCAGCGACTCCCATCGCGCGGTCGATGCGCCGACCGGAACAGCCGCCAACCAGGATCGCGCGAATTCAGCGCGTTTGAGCGCCCGCCGCCGCGCGACCAGGATGGCGCTGGCAATTGCGGCGGCGCCGGCGCAGAGCAGACCGTGCAAACGCAACCAGTTGAGCGGCGGTGTGACCGTCGCCTCAAACCAAAACAAGGCGGCCAACACTCCGAGACCGAGTAAAACGATGGCGCTCAGCGTTAAGCCGGCGCGCATCCGCCGATTCACCAGAATTAACCGCGCGGCGGCAAGACGCGGAGCGGTCACCTGGGAACCTCCGAGTTCACCGGCAGCTTGGGATAGGCCGCCACCAACGCTTGCGTGTACGCGTGGCGTGGCGAATCGAACACGGCAGCCGCCGCCCCCTCCTCGACGATTCGCCCTTGCTGCATTACATAAACACGATCGGCGATCGCTCTGATGACGTGTAAATCATGCGACACGAAGAGATACGCCACCTTGAGACGCTCGGCCAGATCGGCGAGCAGCGCGAGAACTTGCGCGCGAATCAGGACGTCGAGCGCGGAGACGGCCTCATCGAATGCGATCACGGCCGGTTCCGTGATCAGTGCTCGTGCAATCGCAATCCGCTGGCGCTCGCCGCCCGAGAATTCCCGCGGCAGACGCTGCGCATCGGCGGCGGACAATCCCACTTGCTCCAGAACCATGGCTACCTTGCGTCGACGCTCCAGATTCGAGGGTTGCGGGTTCAACAGAAAGAACGGCTCGCCGATCAGCTGCTCCACGGTCCACCTTGGATCAAAGCTACCATAGGGATCTTGAAAAACCACTTGGATGGAGCGGCGCAGGCGGCTCAACGTTGCGCCGCTCGCGCCCGTGAACGTCTCGCCGAGCAGACTGACCTCGCCAGCCTGGGCGCGTTCGAGCGCGAGGATGACTCGCAGCAGACTCGACTTACCGGACCCCGACTCGCCTACCAAACCCACCGTTTCACCGGCGTGAACCGACAATGAGACTCCATCGACGGCGCGCAACGGCGCAACCGGATGCCACAGGGAGGTCCGCCGGCGCGGGTATTCGCGCACGACGCCGCGCACCTGCAATATGACCGGCGCTTGGGTCTGCGCTTTCTCCGCGCGTTTCGGCTGCAACTCGGAGGCCGCCAACAGCGCTGCCGAATAGGCATTTCTCGGCCGGCGCAAGATTTCTGCCGTTGCGGCCTGCTCGACAATCTCGCCCTGATGCATCACCGCGACCCGATCGGCGAGCTGCGCAATGACGGCAAGATCGTGCGTCACCAGGATCATGCCCATGTTTCGGGTGCGGACCAATCCCTGCAACAACAGCAATACCTGCGCCTGCGTGATGACATCCAAAGCCGTGGTGGGTTCATCCGCGATGAGGAACTGCGGCGACAGCACGATCGCCATGGCAATTGCGACGCGCTGGCGTTGGCCGCCGGATAGTTCGTATGGCAGCCGGTCGAGTGCGCCCTGCTCTCCCTGCAATCCCACGAGATTCAAAGCGTCGCGCGCCAATCCTTGCGCCTCGGCCGCGCTGACCTGACGGTGCGATCGCAC
This sequence comes from Steroidobacteraceae bacterium, assembly GCA_035603615.1. Classification (GTDB taxonomy): domain Bacteria; phylum Pseudomonadota; class Gammaproteobacteria; order Steroidobacterales; family Steroidobacteraceae; genus Bog-1198. The sequence goes on from DATNKC010000086.1 coordinate 3,177, forward strand.
GGTCTCCGCCACCTGATCGCCGATGTGCATCAGCGGATTCAACGCGCTCATCGGCTCTTGAAACACCATGCCGATGTCGCGGCCACGAATCGCCTGCATCTCTCCCGCGGATTTCGAGCTCAAGGTCTCGCCGTTCAGGCGCGTGATCCCCGTAAAGGAGGCGCTCGCCGGCAACAGCCGCATGATGCTCAGTGCCGTCATGGATTTGCCCGAGCCGGACGCACCGACCAGCCCTAGGATTTCGCCGGCACGGACTTCGAGCGATACATTTTTCACGATCCGTGCGGAGCCAATGGCGACGCTCAGATCCATGACTTCCAGAAGCGGCGCAGCGCTCATGCGGGACGCCCGGCGCGGCGACGCAATCCCTCGCCGAGCAGATTCAATCCCAATACAAACAGCAGGACCGCGATTCCGGGAAAGAGCGCGAGATAAGGCGCGAGCGCGGTGAGGGTTTGCGCCTCATTGAGCATTCGCCCCCAACTGGGCGTCGGCGGCTGCGCGCTCAATCCCACGTACGACAGGCCCGCCTCCGCGATGACGCCGAGTGAAAACTGGATCGTTCCTTGCACGACCAAGAGGCCGGTCAAGTTCGGCAGAATATGCTGCCAGGAAATTCGCAGCGGGCCTTTGCCCGCGACGCGGGCGGCCAAGGTGTAATCCTTGGTCCATTGCTGTAGCGCACCGGCGCGCGTCACGCGTGCGAACACCGGAATATTGAAAATGCCGATGGCGATGATGGCATTGATGGCGCCCGGACCGAACACGGCCGTGATGAGGATCGCCAGCAACAACGCCGGAAAGGCAAAAATCAAATCATTGCCGCGCGTCACAATCTCGTCGGTGGCGCCGCGCCGCGCGGCGCCGAGCAGCCCGAGCGGCACGCCGATGCAGACACCGATGATCACCGAGAGCAACGCCACGCCAACGGAGGTCTGCGCGCCCGCCATGATCATCGATAGGACGTCGCGGCCCAACTGATCGGTGCCGAACCAGTGCTGTGCATTCGGCGCCCGCAGCTTATCGGCAATGTGCAGAATGCGCAGATCGTAGGGCGTCCAGAACTGCGCGATGGCGGCCATCGCCACGAACAGAGCCGTGATGAGGGCACCTGCGCCGAGGCTCACATTGCGCGCGGCGGAATTCATGGATCGCGGGCCCGCAATTGCGGATTGATCAGCACATAACCCAGCTCCACCAGGAAACTCACCATCACCACCGCAAACACCAACAACACGACCACGCTCTGCACGACGATCAGGTCGCGCTGCACGATGGCTTGAAACACCAGCCTGCCCAGGCCCGGCAGAAAAAATACATTTTCGATGATCACGCCGCCGGCGAGCAGAAAAGAGAATTGCATGCCGAGGATGGTCAACACCGGCACCATGGCATTTGGCAACGCGTGCCGCAGCAGCACGCGCCGCTCGCGGACGCCTTGCGCGCGCGCGGTGCGGATGTAGTCTTCGTGCAGGATGTCGATCAGCGCGCCGCGCAACACCCGCGCCAGAATGGCGGCCTGCGGCGTGGCAAGCGCAATGGCCGGCAGCGTCAGGGCTTTCACACCGGTCCAGAATCCTGCCTCCCATCCGGGAAATCCGCCGGCGGACACCCAGCGAAGCGCGATCGCAAAGACCAGCACCAGCAGCATTCCCAGCCAAAAATTGGGCACCGCGAGACCCAACTGCGTTATGCCGCTGACGATCGAATCGCCGAGGCGCCCTCTTCTAGCCGCAGCGTACAGGGCGCTCGGAAAAGCCACGGCCGTCGACAGCAGCATCGCGTACAGCGCCAGCGGCAATGACACTTGCAGACGCTCGGCGAGCAGCGCGCCCACCGGAATGCGATAGGTGTAGCTTAAACCGAAGTCGGCGTGCAGCAATCCGCCGACCCATGAGCCATAGCGTTGCAAGGGCCCCGCGTCCAGTCCGAGTTCGTGACGCATGAGCGCAACCGTGGCGGGGTCCGCCTGCAGTCCCATCATGTAGCGCACCGGATCGCCAGGCGCTATCTGCACAATCACGAACACGATGGCCGTCGCGGCCAGCAGCGTTGCCGCCAGCACGGCCACGCGCCCGGCAAGATACGCACTGCCGAAGCGACGCGCGCTCAAGATCAGCAAGATCAGCGCTCCGGCCGAAAAAAGCATACCGGCGATCCTGAATGAAGGCAGGCGGATCCCAGCTGCGGCGGCCAGCTCGTCGCTGTGATTCACCTGCGCCGCATCGTCAAAATATGCCTGCGTGACATCCACCACGCTCAACACATTGTCGAAGCCGATGCCGTGCGCATGCGCATTCCAGATGTCCAAGCGCGGATACTGGAACAGAAAGCCGTTGACGGCATCGGTGGCGAGCTTGCGCTGAATCTGCTGCAGCAACTCTTTGCGCCTGGAGGCGTCAACGCTATCGTCCAGTGCGGCGATCAGCGCCTTGAATTCGGGATTCGAGTAGCCGAAGTAATAGTCGTCGCGGGCGTAGATGTCGTAGTCCAGCGGTTCGGCATGACCCACGATGCTCATGTCGAAGTCATGGCGGTTGTAGACCTGATCGAGCCACTGCGCCCATTCGAGATTCTCGATATTGACGCGGATGCCGATCTGCGCCAGCTGCGCGGCGACAATCTCGCCGCTGCGCCGCGCGTAACTGGGCGGCGGCAGCTTCAGCGTCATCGAGAAGCCGTGCGGATAGCCGGCTTGCGCCAATAATTCTTTCGCTTTGGCGATGTCGTGCGGGTACACGCCGGTCAAATCGACATAGGCAGGGTTGCCCGGCGGAAAATGACTGCCGATCGGCGTGCCGTAGCCGAACATCGCGCCGTCGATGATGGCGCGCCGGTCCAAGGCGTATGAAATCGCACGGCGCACCAGCAGATTGCTCAAGGGCGCCACGCGCTCATTGAGTCCCAGCACGGTCTCCATCTCCGTGGTGCCGGTGAACACCTTGAAGCGCCGATCCACCGCAAACTGCGAAAAACTCTCGGGCGCCGGGTAGTTGGCAAATGCGTCGACATCGCCGGCCATCAAGGCGGCAAAGGCCGCGGTGGGATCCGTGATGAATTTGAAGGTGACCTGGCTCAATCGCGCGGTCGGCCCCGCGTAATCCGGGTTGCGCTCCAGGGTGATGGAGTCGCCGCGCCGCCAGCGCAAGAATCGAAACGGGCCCGTGCCGATGGGCCGCACGGCATTGCTCATCGCGGATGTCCGCGACACCATCACCGCCGATCCGAACGCGAGGGATTGCAGCAATCCGCCGGAGCGGCGGCTGAGCAGCACCCTCAATGTCAGCGGATCCACGACCTCGACTGCGCGAATGGCCTGCAGACGCGACCTTTGGGGATTGGTCGAGCCGGGCGCCACGATGCGTTCCAACGAATATTTAGCGGCCGCCGCGTCGAATTCGCTGCCATCGTGGAATCGCACTCCGCTTTTCAGGTGAAATAGATACGTGAGGCCGTCGCTCGAGATTTCCCATGAGAGCGCGAGTTTCGGCAGCACGGAGCCATCCGCGGCGAACTGCACCAAGCCCTCGTAAACGTTGCCGTAGAGCACCTCGGATATGGCGGCGGCGGGATTGGCCGTGGGATCGAGAACGGGCGGCTCGAGTTGCGTGCCGATGATCATGCGCTGCGCGCCCTGCGCCGGACACGCGGCGAGCATCACGGCACCGAGTATGGCCAGCGCCGAGAACGCCGCGCGCGTCAACGTCGCGCGCTTCGAGCTCGCGCGCTTCAAGGTCGCCGCCGAGCCAAGGTCATGCGCGGCCGGCCAGCAAGGCGTGGGCGGAGAGCGCCATGACTTTCGCGGAATTCACCATATCCTCAATCAGCACGTACTCGTCCGGCTGATGGGCCAGGTCAAGAATTCCCGGACCATAGGCAATGCAGTCGCGCAGCTTGCCGATGCGATCGATGTGCTTCTGGTCGTAGGTACCGGGCGAACAGACAAATTCGGCCTCGCGGCCCAGCACCCGTTGAATCGCGGCGGCGGTGCTGCGCGCG
>DATNKC010000087.1:0-9556 GCA_035603615.1 Steroidobacteraceae bacterium
CGCGATGGATGCCATCACGGCGGCCTATCGGTGTGCGTCGCAAGAGGCGAATGAGGTCATCGAGCCCGCGCTGTCGCGCTTGAAGCGCAATTGGGGTCCGCAGGAGATCGCGGATTTCGAACGATTGTCCGTCGCGGCTGACATGGGGGCGGCCGTTGCCGGATACAAAAGCTTGGCGCGCGTGCTGTCGGCGCTATTCACGACCCAAGGGGCGGCGTGGGGTACGAAAGATCTCATCGCATCGATGGCGGCTGGATTCGCCAGCAACGATTTCGGCAGCGATTGCATTGGTCAAACGATTGCGCCGCTCCTGCAAGCAGCCGCGCGCGAACAAGGATACAAACTTCTGCCGCGCCAGGAACATCCCGTCGTGATCAACACCAAGGGTCCCTCGGCTTCGGGCAAGAGCACATTGCGGCCGCTGCAGAAGAAGCTCGCCGGCGAGATCGGGGTGCAATGGAGCGATTTCGCGCTGATCAGTCCCGACATCTGGCGTAAACAGTTGCTGGACTATGCCTCGCTCGGCGCCGCCTACAAATACGCGGGCGCATTCACCTCGGACGAGCTGCAAATCGTCGATCAAAAACTCGATCGCTACATGGCATCCAAAAACCGGCGCGGCGAGATGTCGCATTTGCTGATCGATCGATTTCGCTTTGACAGCTTCGCGCCCGATTCGGACGAAGCGGGCAGCAATCTACTGACTCGTTTTGGCCAGACGGTTTATTTGTTCTTTGTCATCACCCCGCCGGAGATGTTGGTGGAGCGTGCCTGGAAGCGCGGCCTCGAGTTCGGCCGATACAAGGCGGTCGATGACACCTTGGCGCATTCGGTCGAGGCGTATTCGGGAATTCCGGATGTGTTCTTTACGTGGGTTCGGCGCAGCGACAAGCGCATTCAGTTCGAATTCTTGGATAATTCGGTCCGTTTCGGCGAACGGCCGCGGACCGTCGCCTTTGGTGACAACGCGACCTTCAACGTCCTTGACGTCAAGACCACGTTGGACATTGATCGTTATGCGCGCATCGACGTTGATGCCGCCGCCGCGGAACATCTCTACCCTGATCCGGCGCTCCTCGCGGCCGAGAATAATTTGGATTTCCTGAGGCGCTGCGTAGAAAACTTTCATTTGGTCAACTTCGCCGAGCAAACGAGCGGCCAGGTTTATTTGCGCATCGAGCGCGGTCAACCGGTGCAGAAGGAGAGGGCGGCGTTCGAGAAGGCCATTCAAAGTCCCGACACGCTGGCGGCGATTCGGGCTGTGGCGCCCGCTGCGCTTAGCGGCAACGTGCCCGAGGCGCCGCGGGCGGCGTATCTGAACTCGAAGGAGGGTCCAGGCCTGCCGCCGACACTGGGCCAGTGGGGAACTCTATCCTAGAAATCCGCAGTGCAGATCGACGTGTGCCGCGAGATCGAGCGTGTGCTGGCGCGTAAGGCGTTCCGCCAATTCCGTGTCGCGCTTCTCCAACGCTTCGATGATCTTGAGATGATCGATGATCGATCGCGCGGCGCGATCGCTCTGCGTGATCGTTGCGCGGCGAATTGCGCGCACGTGCAGCAACAAGTTTTTAGTGGCATCGATGATCATCTGCGAGCCGCCCAATGCGATCACCGCGGTGTGAAAGGCGATGTTTACGTCGGAGTACTCGCCCAGGTGCTCTGAAGGGGGTGAATTCTGAAACTCATCGAACAAATGGCGCAGCTTGGCGATTTCCGCATCGCTGGCGTTTAACGTTGCGAGCCGCGCCGCCATCGACTCGAGCGCCGCCCAGATTTGAATCATTTCGATCATCTCGCGCTTCGACTTGCGGATGATATAAATGCCGCGCCGCGGCACGGTGCGAATGAAGCCTTCCTGTTCGAGCAGCGACAGGGCCTCGCGAATCGGCGTGCGGCTTACCCCCAGTGCATTGGTCAATTGGCGCTCATCGAGCCGCAATTCCTGCTGCGGATCGTAGATATCCGTATCGGCGATGGCGTTCTTCAGCAGCGTGTACGCCTGATCGCGCAAGCTGGTTGCATTCAGCGGGGCAAGTGCCAGCGGAGTGGCCGAAGTGGTTCTTTGAACCAGCGTCACTATGGAATTCATTAGGCCTCTCTTAAGACGTTCGCCGATCTATCAATGGATGTCAGGCAAGAGCAATGACCGCAGATATATTACATCGCAGCGGAAATTTTCCCAGATAAAAAGCGATGCCGGCCTTCGCTGGCCGCCGTTACATAAGCGCAAGCCGCCGGGGCGCGCGTCCGCCGACCGCAGCGTGAATGTCGCGGTGGCACAACCGCCCGACCCTGGAGCGTGGGGCTTTGCAGCATAAAGTCAGGCAGTTCCAAGCGGCGGTCCCTTTGCTTGACACTTCGAAACTCGTTCATATATGGTATACCACGAAGGCGACGCATGGCTGGTTTGTTCTCGAATTTAATGATTCGAGCGTCGCAATCAACTTGGAATATGCAAAGTGGATTACTCTCGGCGCGGCGCATTTTGGACTGATAACAGCGCGAAATGCGCGTTTCTCTAGCGCCAACACGGAGAAACTACATAATGAATGAAAATCTGACCGCTAAGTCACCTTTCGCGAATCCTTGGACACAACTCATTATCGGCGTCATCTGCATGGCCTGCGTGGCCAATCTGCAGTATGGCTGGACCTTGTTCGTCAACCCGATCGATGCCAAGTATCACTGGGGGCGAGCCGCGATTCAGGTCGCCTTCAGTCTATTTGTTCTGCTTGAAACTTGGCTCATTCCCATCGAAGGCTACATGGTCGACCGCTTCGGTCCCAAGTGGGTCGTGGTCATCGGCGGCGTCCTGGTTGGAGTTGCGTGGGTGTTGAACTCTGTCGCGAGTTCCTTGCCGGTGCTGTATTTCGGCGCCGCCATTGGCGGCATCGGCACCGGTTGTGTCTACGGGACCTGCGTGGGCAATGCGCTCAAATGGTTTCCGGGCAGGCGCGGATTGGCAGCCGGTATTACCGCGTCGGGATTCGGCGCAGGCGCCGCCATCACCATCGGGCCGATTAGAAGCATGATCGAGGCCTCCGGCTACGAGAGCGCGTTTCTGACGTTCGGCCTCATCCAGGGCGGCATCGTCTTCGTGTTGGGATGGATGCTGTTGGCCCCGCCGCCCAGCTTGGTCACGACGGCCGTCAAGCCCAGCCAGACGGCGCATGGGTATACGCCGGGAGACGTATTGAAGAGCCCGGTGTTCTACGTCATGTACATCATGTTCGTGCTGATCGCGGCCGGCGGTCTGACCATGGCGGCATCGATGGCGCCGATAGCGGATGACATAAAGATTTCGAAAATCCCCGTGGATTTGTTCGGCATGATAATGCCGGCGCTCGGGTTCGCGCTTTTCCTGAATCGTATTTTCGATGGCGTCGGACGGCCGTTTTTCGGCTGGCTTTCCGATCAAATCGGCCGCGAATATACGATGGCGCTGGCCTTTACGATTGGCGCAATCGCGCTGTTCACATTGAGTCAGTCAGGGGGAAATCCCGTCTTGTTCGTGCTGCTGACCGCCTTGTATTTCGGCGTGTACGGCGAGATATTCAGTTTGTTTCCCGCCACGCAGGGCGATACCTTCGGTTCCAAGTTCGCGGCGGCGAATAACGGCATGCTGTACACGGCCAAGGGTGCCGGCTCATTGCTGGTGCCGGTCGCCGCGCTGCTCGCAAAGGGCCATGGCTGGAATTTCGTGTTCATGATTTTCGTCACGGGCAACGTCATTGCGGCATTGATGGCGCTGTTTGTCCTGAAACCCATGCGAGTGAAGCACTTCGCCCAGAGCCGTATCGACTTTCCGCAGAGGGCAGCCAGCACGGGACCTCAAACCACCTGAGGACTTTGCATCTAATCACGTATTTGGAGATCACATGGCAACTGCTAATCCCATCCCGAGTCCGCCCAAGGCCTCGACAGCCGAAGATACCCTGCAACGGAAGAGCCGCGACGCGAACGTGGTCTCCGGCGGGCATCTGGTCGCAAAGGCGTTGAAGAACGAAGGTGTAGACACCATCTTTACGCTTTGCGGCGGTCACATCATCGACATCTATGATGGTTGCGTCGATGAAGGCATTCGCATCATCGACGTGCGGCACGAGCAGGTGGCTGCGCATGCGGCTGACGGCTACGCGCGGCAGACGGGCAAGCTCGGCTGCGTGGTCACCACGGCGGGACCCGGTTGCACCAACGCGGTCACGGGCATCGCCACGGCGTTCCGTTCGGAGAGCCCGATTCTTCATATCGGCGGGCAGGGCGCCTTGACCCAGCACAAAATGGGATCGCTGCAGGATCTACCGCATGTCGAGTTGATGACGCCCATCACCAAATTCGCGGCGTCGGTTTCGAGCACCGAGCGCATAGCGGACATGATTTCCATGGCGGCGCGAGAGGCATTCAACGGCGCGACAGGTCCTGTGTACCTGGAGATTCCGCGTGATGTTCTCGACCGCGAGGTCGACATCTCCAAGGCAGTCATACCTGCTCCGGGTAAGTACCGCGCATCGACCAAATCAATCGGCGACCCGCGCGACATCGAGAAGCTGGCGGATCTGCTGGTCAATGCCGAACGGCCGGCGATCCTCTATGGCCAGCAGGTGTGGACTGCCCGCGGCCACAAGGAAGCGATTGCGCTGCTGCGCGGACTGGATATCCCAGGCTACTTCAACGGCGCCAGCCGCGGCCTTCTGCCGCCGGGCGATCCGCATCATTTCGATCGTACCCGCACCCAGGCTTTTGCGAGCGCCGATGTGCTGGTCATTGTGGGAACGCCGTTCGATTTCCGTATGGGCTACGGCAAGCGCATCAGCAAGGACTTGAAGCTGGTGCAAATCGACATGGACTATCGCACGGTCGGCAAGAATCGCGATGTCGATCTTGGATTGGTTGGCGATCCGGGCGCGATCTTGGGCGCAGTATTGGCGGCCGCCAGCGGGCGCATCAAGGGCGACAAACGCCAGGCGCGTCAGCAGTGGCTGAAGCAGTTGAGCGACGCGGAAGTGGTGGCGGGCGATAAGCTCATGCCGCTGTTCAAGTCGAACAGCGTGCCGATTCACCCGTATCGCGTCGCCTACGAATTGAACGAGTTTCTCGCCGACAACACCATTTATATCGGCGACGGCGGCGATGTGGTCACCATCTCGGCGCAAGCCGTGCGGCCGCGAAACCCCGGTCAATGGATGGACCCGGGTGCGTTGGGCTCGCTCGGCGTGGGTACGGGTTTCGCGATCGCCGCGGGGCTGGCGAATCCGCAAAAAGAAGTCCTGTGTTATTACGGCGACGGCTCCTTCGGCATGACGGCCTTCGATATGGAGACCGCGAATCGATTTGGCGTGCCCTATATCGCGGTGATCGGCAACAACTCCGCGATGAACCAGATTCGCTACGGCCAACTGGCCAAGTACGGCGAACAGCGCGGCAATGTCGGCAATCTATTGGGCGATGTACCGTTCGGCAAGTTTGCCGAAATGCTCGGCGGCTACGGTGAGGAAGTGCGGGATCCGGCGCAAATCGCGCCGGCCCTGAAGCGCGCCCGCGAGTCGGTGCACAAGTTGCGCAAGTCCGCCGTGATCAACATCTGGGTCGACCCGCGCGAATATGCTCCGGGCACTAAAAATCAGACCATGTACAAATGAAGGGACGCAGGAGTTTCCATGGGTAAGGCGTTAGACGGAGTCCGCATTCTCGATTTCACGCATGTGCAGTCGGGGCCGACGTGTACTCAATTATTGGCCTGGTTCGGCGCCGACGTGATCAAGGTCGAGAAGGCCGGCGCCGGGGACATCACCCGCGAGCAGCTGCGCGACGTGCCGGAAGCGGACAGCCTGTATTTCACGATGCTCAATCACAACAAGCGTTCCGTGACGCTCGACACCAAGAGCGAGCACGGCAAGCGGGTGCTGGAGCGACTGGTGAAGCATTGCGACGTTCTGGTGGAGAACTTCGCGCCCGGGGCGCTGGATCGCATGGGATTCACCTGGGAACGCATCCAGGAACTCAATCCCCGCATGATCGTGGCCTCGGTCAAAGGCTTTGGTCCCGGCCCGTACGAAGAGTGCAAGGTGTATGAGAACGTCGCGCAATGCGCCGGCGGAGCGGCCTCCACCACCGGATTCGATGATGGGCCGCCTTTGGTGACCGGCGCGCAAATCGGCGACAGCGGCACCGGGCTGCATCTGGCCTTGGGAATCGTCGCCGCACTGTATCAACGCAATTCCAGCGGGCGCGGTCAGAAGGTGTTGGCCGCGATGCAGGATGGCGTTTTGAACCTATGCCGCGTGAAGCTGCGCGACCAACAGCGCCTGGAACGCACCAAGGTGATGAAGGAATATCCGCAATACCCGAACGGCAAGTTCGGCAGCGCGGTGCCGCGCGCCGCCAATGCCTCCGGCGGCGGGCAGCCGGGCACCATCGTGAAATGCAAAGGCTGGGAAACGGATCCCAATGCGTATCTGTATTTCATCGCTCAAGCGCCGGTGTGGAAAGACATCTGCCAGGTCATCGGCAAGGAATCCTGGATCACGGATCCGGATTTCGCGACGCCCAATGCGCGTTTGCCGAGATTGAAGGAAGTGTTCGCGGCCGTGGAGGCATGGACTTCGACCAAGACCAAGTTCGAAGCGATGGACTTGCTCAACGAACACGACATTCCCTGCGGCCCGATCTTGTCGATGGAAGAACTGGCGCACGAGCCGTCGCTGCGCAAGACCGGAACCATCGTCGAGGTCGATCACCCCAAGCGCGGCAAGTATTTGACCGTCGGCAATCCCATCAAAATGAGCGACAGCCCCACCCACGTCACGCGTTCGCCGCTGTTGGGTGAACACACCGACGAAGTGCTCGCGGAATTGGGATATGCGCCCGCCGAGGTTTCTGACCTGCGATTGAAAAAAGTCATTTGATTCGCGCGGACGGCTCAAACGCCAACCCCTCGCGCATAGCATCCGAGGAAAATTGCAACATGTCATACGATAAGAGCGCTGTTCGGAAGATTCTCGATAAAGCCAAGGCCGCCGGCCGCGAGGCACTCACGGCGCCCGAAGCGCGCGGCGTTTGCGAGGCGTACGGAATCACGATTCCGAAGGAAGGCGTCGCAACCTCGGCGGACGAGGCGGCCAAGCTGGCCGCGGGGATCGGCTTTCCGGTGGTGATGAAGATCGTATCGCCGCAGATTCTGCACAAGACCGAAGCCGGCGGCGTCATTGTCGGCGTGAAATCCGCGGAAGCCGCCAAGGAAGCCTATTCAACCATCGTCGGCAATGCCAAAAAGTACGACGCCAAGGCGGAAATACTCGGCGTGCAGGTTCAACAGATGCTTGCGGGCGGCCAGGAAGTGATCATTGGCGCCGTCACCGATCCGGCATTCGGCAAGCTGGTGGCCTTCGGGCTCGGCGGCATCCTGGTGGAAGTGCTCAAGGACATCACCTTCAGGCTCGCGCCGGCTACGAACGAAGATGCGTTGTCGATGCTGGACGGTATTCAGGCGGCCGAGATTCTGCGCGGCGTGCGCGGCGCGAAACCCGTGGACCGCGCAGCACTGTCGGGCATGATCGAACGGGTATCCGCGCTGGTCGCGGATTTTCCCGAGATTTCGGAGATGGACCTCAATCCGGTGTTTGCGACCGACCACGGTGCGACCGCCGCAGACGTTCGCATCGTCCTCAATTTCACGCCGACGCCGCCGCGCGACCGGCCGAGTCAGGCGGCAATCGTCGAGAAGATGACTCGTATCATGAAGCCGAAGGCTCTGGCAGTCATCGGCGCCTCCAACGAGAACGGCAAGATCGGCAATTCGGTGATGAAGAATTTGATCAACGGCGGCTACAAAGGGGAGATCTACCCGATCCATCCCAGCGCCGAGAACATCATGGGCAAGAAAGCCTATAAGAGCGTCAAGGACGTGCCGGGTGACATTGACGTCGCGGTATTCGCAATCCCGGCGAAATTTGTCGCGCAAGCCCTGACCGAAGTCGGCGAGAAGAAGATCGCCGGCGCCATCTTGATTCCTTCCGGTTTTGCGGAGACCGGCAACGTCGCGGGACAGAACGAACTGGTGGAAATCGGCCGCAAGTACGGCGTGCGCCTCATGGGCCCCAACATTTACGGTTTCTATTACACGCCGAGCAATCTCTGCGCGACCTTTTGCACCGCTTACGATGTCAAAGGCCACGCGGCGCTGTCCTCGCAATCGGGCGGCATCGGCATGGCGATCATCGGCTTCTCGCGTTCCGCGAAGATGGGTGTGTCCGCGATTGTCGGTCTGGGCAATAAATCCGACATCGACGAAGATGATTTGCTGACCTTCTTCGAGCAGGACGACAACACCACCATCATCGCGCAGCATTGCGAGGACTTGAAGGATGGGCGCGCCTTTGCGGAAGTGGCGAAGCGCGTATCGAAGAAGAAACCCATCGTCGTGCTCAAAGCCGGGCGCACCAGCATGGGCGCGCGCGCCGCGAGCTCGCACACCGGCGCGCTCGCCGGCAACGATAAAATCTACGAAGACGTGTTCAAGCAGTCCGGCGTCATTCGCGCCCGCTCATTGCGCGATCTGCTCGATTTTGCGCGCGGCATTCCGGTACTGCCCACCCCCAAGGGCAACAATGTGGTCATCATTACCGGTGCCGGCGGATCCGGCGTGCTTTTGTCGGACGCCTGCGTGGACAACGGCCTGACGTTGATGGCGATGCCCGCCGATCTCGATGCCGCCTTCCGTAAATTTATTCCGCCGTTCGGCGCCGCCGGGAATCCGGTCGATATCACCGGCGGCGAGCCGCCGGCGACTTACCAGAATACGGTGCGTCTCGGACTCCAAGACCCGCGCATTCATGCGCTCATCCTGGGCTATTGGCACACCATCATTACCCCGCCCATGGTATTTGCGAAACTCATGGTGGAAGTGGTCGCCGAAATGCGCGCTAAAGGGATCGAGAAGCCCGTGGTGGCTTCGCTCGCCGGCGACGTCGAGGTCGAAGAGGCCGCGGAGTATTTGTATCAACACGGCATTCCGGCCTACGCGTATTCGACCGAGATTCCGGTGGCGGTTCTCGGCGCCAAATACAAATGGGCGCGCGGCGCCGGTCTCATTCCGAACGGATAGGTCTGGCAACAGCGGTCGCTGCGGTACGGACCGCTGCCCTTTGTTCCGGTGAGGCGGCGGCCCATGAAGATAGCGATTATCGGAGTTGGTGCAATAGGCGGCTACGTTGGGACTCGACTTGCGCTGGCAGGAGAAGACGTCACATTCATCGCACGCGGAGCAAGTCTCGAGGCCCTGCGCACTCGCGGCCTGAGGCTGGTCCAAGCCGATGGTACCGAGGAACTCGTGCCGAGAGTCAAGGCGACAGACAGCTACGCGGAAGCCGGAGTTCAAGACATCGTCGTGCTGGCGATGAAGGCACACCAGGTCGAAGCGGTGACCGCGGACGTGCCGAAGCTGTTTGGCCCCCGGACCATCGTCATTCCCATGCAAAACGGGATACCTTACTGGTACTTTTACGGCCACAGTGGGGCGTTTGCGGGCATGCGCGTCAACAGCGTCGACCCGAGCGGC
>DATNKC010000088.1:0-4382 GCA_035603615.1 Steroidobacteraceae bacterium
ACGGCGGCGTACCTAAAACGCATTGCCCGCTTCGATCATCACGGCCCGGAGTACCGCTCGGTATTGGCACTCAATCCCAACGCCCTGAAAGACGCGCGGGCGCTTGATTTGCAACGCAAATCCGGGAAGCTGCGAGGTCCGCTGCACGGCATTCCCATTATTCTCAAAGACAACATCGAGACCCGCGATCCGATCGCAACCACGGCCGGATCCTATGCGCTCGCCAGATCCTTTCGTAGCGCCGACGCGCCGCTCGCGGCCCGATTGCGTGCCGCCGGCGCGATCATCTTGGGCAAGGCCAACTTGAGCGAGTGGGCGAATTTTCGCTCGACGCGGTCGTGCAGCGGTTGGAGCGGCATCGGGGGCCAGGTCCGCAATGCTTACGATCCCGCCCGAAACCCGTCCGGGTCGAGCGCCGGCTCCGGCGTGGCGGCCGCGGCGAGTTTCTGTGCGGCGGCGATCGGTACGGAGACCAACGGCTCCATCCTCTCTCCTGCCTCCATCAATGGCCTCGTGGGCCTCAAACCCACGGTCGGCGTCGTCAGCGGGAAGGGAGTGGTTCCTATTTCCCCGCGGCAGGACACGGCGGGCCCCATGTGTAGGACAGTGGGAGATGCCGCGATACTCGCCGCTGTGATTGCCGAACGGCCCTTGGGCTTCGGCGCTCACGGCAGTGACATCGAGGCTTTTCGTCTGCGTGGTGTACGCATCGGTGTCATGCCGGTGCCGCAAGGCGCGCACCCGGACACGACCCGGCTCTTCGCCGACGCACGAGCCGTGCTCGAGCAAGAGGGTGCCGCGACCGTCGACTTGAAGCCTCCAAAAGCGTTCGACGAGTCGGGCGAAGCGCAACTCGACGGGTTGCTGTTCGAGTTCAAGGACGCCATCAACGCCTACTTGGCGACGCTCGATCCCTCCCAGGTTGATTGCAGAACGCTCGCCGATCTGATTGCCTTCAATCGCGCTCATGCGGATGAGGAACTCATCGTCTTTGGCCAGGAGATCTTCGAAATGGCCGAGGCGAAAGGACCCTTGAGCGATCCGGCCTACGAGAAAGCACTGGCGACTTTGAAGCGCACCGCGGACGTGGAAGGCCTGGCGACACTGCTCGGCCAGCAGGGAGTGGAGGTGCTGGTAGGTCCGAGCAACGGACCGGCGGATCTCATCGACTCAGTCTGGGGTGACCGGCGCGGCGGTGGCTCATCGCAAATCGCCAGTGCCGCGGCAATCGCCGGTTATCCCAGCCTCACGGTGCCTGCGGGGTTGGTCAGCGGCCTGCCGGTAGGCATCACCCTGGTGACCAACCGCAATCAGGACGGATTATTGCTCCAGGTCGCGCGAGCCTATGAGAGGGCCGCCAATGCGCGCGTGCCGCCGCATCTTATGATCTGATCTCGCGCAAGTATTGATCCGCGCCCGCTGGCTCAATAGATTTGGCGCATGGAACGCAACTGGACGCGCGCGGGAATCGAGGAAGCGGCATACACGGCGTTGGCGCAAGGATTGGCCGCGTCCGAACTGTGGTCGTTACTCCTCGGCGTCGCGGAGCAGCGCGCCGCGCAAAGATCCGCCGCACAAATTCAGCAGCAATGGGAAAGGGACCGTTTCGTCTGCCCTGCCTATGTCGATCAACGTACGCTGAATCAGCTGGACAGTCATTTGCTGGCGGCTGCATCCGCGTTCGAAGCCTTGGAACTTTCGCCGCTGGCGCCCCTAGGATCCTGTTCGGCCATCGCACTCGCGAGCCAAAATAAAATTGTCTCGACAGTGCGCGGCACGGAAGTGGTCTCGGACCCGACCAACTTGCTGGCGCTCGAGAGCGCACGGCGATTGCGCAAGAACGGCCAGACGGTCAAGCTCACCACCAATCACCGCTGCGTCCGCGCGCAAGCCCTGCCCAACCATCCGGGGTTTGCGGCGCATTTTCGGCTGTTTTGCATAACGACCGCCGGGCACGAACGCAAGGATCAGGCGTTTTTGGTCGAGTCGCTGTCCGAGCACATTCAAACGCACCTCGGCGCCTTGAACCGGCTCGAGCAGCATGGCTACGGCTTTCCGGACCGCCGCCTCAAGATTCTCGCGACTCCGGAGAGCAAGGCTCTCGGCGAGCGCATCGCGAGCGGCGCGGGCGAAACTCCGGTGGTCTTCGAGACGCTCACGCACGACTACTACGATGGATTGCGATTCATGATCAGCGCACGCTCTCGGGAGGGCGAGCACATGCCGTTGATTGATGGCGGCGCCTTCGATTGGCTGCGCAGGCTGACCTCGAACAACAAGCTGGTATTCGTCGCCAGCGCTTTAGGCTCGCAACTGGCCGCGTTTCTTTATCGCATAGCGTGCTAGCGCGCAGCGAGTGTCGCCTCAGCGAGTATTGCGGGTCAGCGGCGCAAGTACGCGTCCGTTCCGTCGAGCCAATCCTGCCGCGGCGGATTGAAGACATCCACGTCGAGAGTCTCCTCCAGTGCAACCGCGCGGTGCTCGAGATTGGACGGGATCACCAGCACTTCTCCGGCGCGCACGGTCACCTCGCGATCACCCTTAGGTCCCAACCAAAAATGCAGGGCGCCCTCGAGGATGTAAGTGATCTGCTCGTTTTCGTGCGCGTGCATCGGCACCTCGTCGCCTTTCTTGAGACGCACATGCGCAATCATCATGCGCTCCGAAGTGATCAGTTGGCGCGTGATGCCGCCCTTCATCGGTTCCGGATGAATTTCCGCCCAACGATAGTGCTGAGCGGCCGGTTTTGCGGCGTGCGTTTTCGAATCGTTCATTTTCGCTTCTCGGTTTGGACCAATGGAGGGGTTGGCAATAGCATTATCGGCTCGCGGGCATCCTGTGCAACTATTGGCACAATTATGACCTGGAAGAACAACGGGGATGATTAAAATGTGGCATAAAAAAATCCTTCTGATCTTCGCGTCCGTCATGACCGGCTGTTGTGCCGCTTCCGCCGCTCTGCCGGCGCCGGCGAGCGAGCCTTCAGGAGGCAGCGGCTATTACCGCTATCCTGCGCTGCATGGCGACACCGTGGTGTTCACATCCGAAGGCGATCTTTGGTCGGTGGGAATTCACGGCGGCGCCGCGCGGCGTCTGACATCGGACTCAGGAATGGAGTCCCTGGCGCGCATTTCGCCCGATGGGCAGAGCGTCGCCTTCGTCGGTCAATATGAAGGGCCCAGCGAGGTCTACGTGATACCACTCGCGGGCGGCATTCCCGAACGGCGCACCTGGAACGGCGATTCGATTCCCGCAGCCTGGGCGCCCGATGGCCGCCTGATGGTGAGTACAAACCGCTTCTCCACCCTGCCCGACCCTAAACTCGTGCTGCTCGATGCGCACGGCGGCCGGGAAATTGTGCCCTTGGCCGAAGGCTCGGAGGCGGCCTACTCCTCCGACGGCCATACGCTTTTCTTCACCCGCTGGAGAAAACAACCCAGCTTCACGAAACGCTATAAGGGCGGTTACAACGAAACCCTGTGGCGTTTCGACGGCAGCAGCGAAGCGGTGCCCCTGACTGCTGATTGGGCGGGCACTTCTCGCAATCCCATGTTTTGGAATCAGCGGATTTATTTTCTGTCGGACCGCGATGGCGTGATGAACGTCTTCTCCATGGACACTCAAGGCCGCGATCTCAAGCAAGAGAGCCACCAGCGCGGGTTCGACATTGCAAGCGCCTCTCTTTCCGAGGGCCGCGTGGTATACGCGTGCGCCGGCGATCTCTGGTCGCTCGATTTGCAGAGCGGAAAGGAGCAAATCATTCCGATTTCCGCTGCGTCGGATTTCGATCAGCTGCGCGATCATTGGGTGAAGACCCCGCTCAATTACTTAACCAGCGTGCACATCTCGCCGGACGGCACTCGCGCCATCTTCACGGCGCGCGGCGAAGTGTTCACGCTGCCGGTCAAGGCCGGCCGGATCATCAAGGTCGCCGGCGATCCCGGCGTGCGCTACCGCGAGGCGCGCTTCTTGCCCGACGGCAAGCATGTGGTTGCGCTCTCGACGGAAAGCGGCGAAACCGAATTTTGGAAGTACCCCGCCAACGGCGTGGGCGCGCCGGAGCAGTGGACGCACAATGCAAAAGTGCTGCGCTGGGACGGGGAGCCTTCGCCCGACGGGAAATGGCTTGCGCATCGGGACAAGGACCAGCAGCTTTGGATTTACGACATCGGCACGAAGCAGGACAAGCGCATCGCCCAATCCAGATTCGGTGACTTCGACAACTTGACCTGGTCTCCCGACAGCCGTTGGCTGGCCTTTACGCAAACCGCAGCGAACCAGTTTTTGCAAATCGGCGTATTCAACGTCGACACCGGGTCGGCGCAATTCATCACTTCCGACCGGTATAACAGCGTGAGCCCGGCCTGGAGTGGCGATGGGAA
>DATNKC010000089.1:0-6000 GCA_035603615.1 Steroidobacteraceae bacterium
GGTGCGCCTGCGCAATCTTATGTTTATCCATTCCACGGCCACCGCGAAGGCCATCGCAAAATACAAGTACCCTTGCGGGATATCGAGCTCCAGCGAGTCGGCGATCAGCGCGGCGCCGACCAGTACTAAAAACGCCAGTGCCAGCACCTTGATCGTGGGATAGCGCTCGATGAAGCGGCTCACGGCAGAGGAAACCACCATCATCACCAGCACCGAGATGACGATCGCGGCCACCATGACTTCGATGTGCTTCGCCAACCCCACCGCGGTGAATACCGAATCGAGCGAAAACACGATATCGATGATGCCGATTTGAATGATGATCATCAGAAAGCTGTTCATCACGCCGGGCTTGCGTGCGCGCACCTTACCCTTGAGCATGTCGCGAAATTCCATGAGAGTCTTCACGATCAGGAACAGGCCGCCGGCGAATAGAATCAGGTCGCGGCCGGAGACATCCGTGCCGAACGCGCGAAATAAGGGATTTCGCAGCGTCGCCAGCCAGGTAATGGAGAAGAGCAGTGCGATGCGCGTGAACATCGCGAATCCGAGGCCAAGGATGCGCGCGCTGCCGCGTTGAATCTTCGGCAGCCGTTCGACCAGTACGGACAGAAAAATGATGTTATCGATGCCGAGGACGATTTCCAGCACCACCAGCGTCAGAAATGACAGCCAAACTTGCGGATCGGCGAGCAGATCCATCAGGTTCACGAGGAATGCTCGGACAAGCTCCTAGGGCAGGCCGTCGATTTCTTCCGGTTTGGTCGCCTTGCGCTCGAGCAAATCATCCACCCGCAATCCCAAGTCGAGCGACAACGCGGCGGAAATGTAGATCGAAGAATACGTGCCGGCGATGATGCCGATGACCAAGGCGGCCGAAAATCCTCGCAAGGTTTCGCCACCGAATATCAGCAGCGCCACGACCACCAGCAAGGTCACCAGCTTGGTCATCAAGGTTCGCGACAGGGTTTGATTGATCGATTCATCGATGACCTGCGCGATCGACAGCTTGCGCGAGCTGCGGGCGCGCTCGCGAATTCGGTCGAACACGATCACGGTGTCATTCAGCGAATAGCCGATCACCGCCAGAACCGCGGAAATGGCGGTCAAGTCGAAAGTCATCTGCGTCAGCGCGAAAAATCCGACGACGCAGATTGGATCGTGCAATACGGCAAAAATTGCGCCCAATGCGAGCTTCGGGGTGAAACGAAACAGGACATAAATCAGGATCAGCGCGAGCGTCGCGGCCATGGCCACGCCGCCCTTGACGAATAACTCCTGCCCCACTTGCGGACCGACGACTTCGGTTCGCTGCAGCTTCACGCCGGCGTCGATCTTGCCGAAAATCTCCGTAATATGGGCGCCGATCTGGTCGCCCTTCGCGTTCGGATCCGGCGGCAGACGCACCAGGATGTCGCGTGAACTGCCGAACGCCTGCACCTGGGCCGCCGCGACCCCGGCGGCGGCCAGCGCCGAGCGCAGCGCTTCGATATTCGGCGCTTGCGGGAAATTCGTCTCGACCACCACACCGCCGGTGAAATCGACGCCCAAATTCAAGCCCCGGATCGCCACCAAAGCCAGCGATGCGACGATCAAAAAGACCGACAACCCGTACCACACCTTGCGGGTGTGCATGAACGGGAAGCGCGTGACCTTGTGAAAAAATTCCATGGCTATCCTTTAGATCGACAGGCGGTCGAGCTTGCGCTTGCCGCCGTAAATGATCTGCACCAAGGCATGGCTGCCCATCACCGCAGTGAAAACCGAGGTGAAAATTCCGAGCACCAGCACCACGGCAAAGCCGCGGATCGCGCCCGCGCCGAAGGACCACAGCACCACGCCGGCGATCAAGGCGGTCACGTTGGAGTCGCCGATGGCTGACCAAGCGCGCTCGAAGCCGGCCGCAATGGCGGCGC
Source organism: Steroidobacteraceae bacterium (assembly GCA_035603615.1). GTDB lineage: Bacteria > Pseudomonadota > Gammaproteobacteria > Steroidobacterales > Steroidobacteraceae > Bog-1198. Next base: position 1,917 of record DATNKC010000089.1, read on the forward strand.
GTGGCGTGACGCCATTGCGCAGCTCTTCACGGATGCGCTCATAGATCAGGATGTTGGCGTCCACCGCCATGCCGACGGTCAGCACCACCGCGGCGATGCCGGGCAAGGTCAGCGCCGCGCCGAACCAGGACAGCAACGCGGTCAGCAATATCACGTTGGCGGCGAGGGTCGCGTCGGCGACCAAACCGAATACCTTGTAGTACACCGCCATGAAGATGAAAGCGGCCGCCATGCCGAACACCATCGCCTTGATGCCCTTGTCGATGTTGTCCTGGCCGAGGCTCGGTCCGATCGCGCGCTCTTCCACCGGGGTGAGCGGCGCCGCCAGTCCGCCGGCGCGCAGCAGCAATGCGAGTTCGCGCCCTTCGATCGGATTGACGCCGGTGATGGAGAAATTATTGCTGAACACGCCGCGGATGGTCGCGCGGTTGATGACTTCTTCGGTGGTACGGTCGACTTCCACGCCCTGCGCATTCTTTTCGCGCGAACGATCGATGAATACGACGGCCATCAAGTGGCCGAGATTCTCCTGGGTGTTCTTCAGCATCTTCGCCGCGCCGCGGCTGTCCAAGCCGACCGACACGGCCGGCCCGTCCTGTGAATTCGGCTGAAATGTCGCGTCGGTCAGCTGATCGCCCGTGACCACGACGTCGCGTTTGAGCAGCACGGGCTGCTTATCGCGGGTGTAGTACAGCTTTGAGCCCAACGGTACGCGGCCGGTGGCGGCCGCTTCGAGCGGATTGTTGCTCTCATCGACCATGCGAAATTCCAAGGTCGCCGTTTTGCCGAGGATCTTTTTGACCTCGGCGGAGTTTTGCAGTCCCGGCAGCTGGATGGCGATGCGATCGACGCCCTCCTGCGCGACCTGCGGCTCAGACACGGCGAGTTCCGGGCTGTTGAGACGATTGCGCAGGATGACGATGTTTTGCTGCACGGCATAATTCTGCCGCTCCTTGATCTCCTGCGGCGTCAGCTGCAATTCCAGCGCGGGTGACCCGTTCACCGTCACGTCCGTGAAATTCAAGTTGCGGCTGTCGGCGAGGATCGCGGCCTTGCCCTTGGCGAAAGTATCCGCATCGCGAAACAGGACGCGCACGCGATTGGCGGGATAGTCGACCGCGACGTCTTGGTACGCCACTTTGGCATTGCGTAACGCCGCACGAAAGTCCTGCTCGTGACGATCGAGCAGCTGTTTCACCGCGCCCTGCACATCGACTTGATAAACCAGATACACCCCGCCGCGAAGGTCCAGACCCAGCTTGACCGGGCTCAACCCCATGGCGTGCATCCACGCCGGGACACGTGAGGCCTGTGAGAGCGCGATGGTGAATTGATTGGGACGCGCCTCGGTAATGAGATCTCGCGCCTTTAATTGATCCGTGGTGCTGCTGAAGCGCAGCGTCAATCGTCCCTGCTCCAAAAACACCCCCGAGGGGATGACGCCCTTGTCCTTGAGCAATTGATCCACGGCTTTACTGTCGGCGTCGGTGACCGCCGCGCGATCGGCCGCCAGCTGCAGCGCGCTCTCCTCGCCAAAGATATTGGGCAGCGCCAGGAAAATCCCGAGGAGCATCACGATCGCGACCAGCACGATCTTCCAGCGCGGATAGCCGATCATGCGCTCTTGACCGTGCCTTTCGGCAGCACCTTGGCCACCTGAAACTTCTGCAGCTTGACGTTCACGCCATCGGCGATTTCCACGCTCAAGAATTGATCGCCCACCTCGGTCACTTTTCCGAGAATTCCGCCGGCGGTCGCAATTTCATCACCCACGGCCACCTTGGAGAGCATTTCCTGTTGCTCCTTGGCGCGCTTGCTCTGCGGCCGGATGAGCAGGAAATAGAACACCACCAGGAGCAGCGCCGGCAATGCCAGGGTGCTGATCAGGCTGGGACTGCCGGGAGCGCCGCCGGCGGCCTGCGCGTATGCTGAATTAATGAGGAAATCCATAGTGTTATACTCTTTTCGAGGGGCGGACGCCGCCGCACAAAGCGGCGTAGTATACAGCAGGCACGCGCAAACTTAACCCAAAGGCTCATGCCTTGAGGGAGTAAAAACCACGCGCGTATTCGTCGAATGCGCCCGCCGCGATCGCGGCGCGAATTTCCCGCATCAAACGCTGATAGAAAAACAGGTTGTGGACGGTGTTGAGGTGCGAGCCGAGAATCTCGCCGCACTTGTCCAAATGCCGCAAATAACTGCGACTGTAGTTAAGGCAGGTATAGCAGCCGCATCCCTCTTCGATCGGCGCAGTGTCTTGGGTGTGCGCCGCATTTCGGATGTTGATGACCCCCTGCCGGGTGAACAAATGCGCATTGCGCGCATGCCGGGTCGGCATCACGCAATCGAACATGTCGATGCCTCGGCGCACCGCTTCGATGATGTCCTCCGGCCGCCCCACGCCCATGAGGTACCGCGGTTTGCCGTTCGGCATCTGCGGGAGCAGTGCATCCAGAACCTGGTCGCGTTCTGCTTCGGACTCCCCCACCGCCAGACCGCCGACCGCGAGGCCGCCAAATCCGATCTGCTCCAGGGCCGCGAGCGATTCGAGCCGCAACGCCGGATATATGCCGCCTTGCACGATGCCGAACAGCGTTCCCGGCGGCTCGCTGGCGTAGTACGCGCGAAATCCGCGCAGCGCCCAGCGCATGGACAGTTCCATGGAGATGCGCGCCTCAGCTTCCGTCGCCGGGTAGGGTGTGCACTCATCGAAACTCATGGCCACATCGGAACCCAACGCGCGCTGAATGCGCATGGACTCTTCCGGGGATAGAAATACGGCGGCGCCATCGACAGGCGATCGAAAATGCGCGCCCTCCTCGGTGATCTTGCGCATCTCCGCCAAGCTCCAGACTTGAAATCCGCCGGAATCGGTGAGGATGGGGCGGCGCCAGTGCATGAAGCGGTGCAGTCCTTCGTGGGCCTGAATCACCTCGAGCCCCGGCCTCAAGAACAAGTGAAAGGTGTTGCCGAGCACGATTTCCGCGCCAATGGCTTCGAGATCTTCCGGCGTCATCGCCTTCACGGTTCCATAAGTCCCGACCGGCATGAATGCCGGCGTCTCGACCGTGCCGCGCGCGAATGTCAGGCGGCCGCGCCGCGCCGCGCCGTCCTGTGCAAGCAAATCGAACTGCATCGCTTTCACGCGGCGTTGCTCGCTGTGCGCGAAGGGGTGAGAAACATCGCGTCACCGTAGCTGAAAAACCGGTAGCGCGCGCGCACGGCGTGCGCGTAGGCGGCCAGTAATGCTTCGCGCCCGACAAAGGCCGAACACAGCATCAACAGGGTCGACTCCGGCAGGTGGAAATTGGTGATCATGGCGTCGACCGCGCGAAAGGTGTACCCGGGCTTGATGAATATGCGCGTGCTGCCCTGGTAGGGCGCTATTCGAGCCGCGCCTGGTGCGACGCCGGCCGCCGTTTCCAAGCTTCTGACCACGGTTGTGCCGACCGCAATCACCCGGCCGCCCGCGGCTCGCGCGGCATCGATCGCCGCACAGGTGCGCGAGGGTACCTCCAAGTATTCCGTGTGCATTTGGTGTTGATCGATGTCCTCGCTGCGCATCGGCGCGAACGTACCCGCGCCCACGTGCAGGGTCACGAACGCTTCCCCAACCCCGCGGTTGCGCAGGGCCGCAAAAATAGCCTCATCGAAATGCAGTCCCGCCGTCGGCGCCGCCACGGCACCGAGCGCGCGCGCATAGACGGTCTGATAGCGTTCTCGGTCCGATTGCTCCGCGTTGCGCTCAATATAAGGCGGCAGCGGGATCTGCCCATGCGCTTGAAAAAACGCGAGCACATCGCAGGAGAACTTCAGCAGAAACAACTCATCCTGCCTGCCGAGCATGAGTGCGCTTTGATCGGCTGCGAGTTGCACGGTGGCGCCCTCTCTGAGGCCCTTGCTGGCGCGAACATGAACCAGGGCGGTATCGGCCGACAGCGCGCGTTCCAGCAGTAATTCGACCCGGCCGCCGCTCTGCTTCACGCCGAAGGCCCGCGCAGGAATGACCCGGGTGTCGTTGAAAACCAGGAGATCGCGGGAATCGAGCAAGGCGGGAAAGTCGCGAAACTGCCGGTCCGCGAAC
>DATNKC010000090.1:0-8045 GCA_035603615.1 Steroidobacteraceae bacterium
CTTGAAATTCGCGACTCGTTGCGTCAAAGAACGCTGCATCACCTCGTGCGACAGTTTGTCTTGTTCCGGAAAGCCGGCCGTCGAAATGGCGTTCAAGCGCGACAGAAAACTCTGATCGGCGGCCTCCTGACGCTGATAAGCTGCGGGCGAAAAATCTTCCAGCTGATCGTTATATCGGTAATCGCCGACGGCGGTCGCGCGTTCCGGGTGAGCCTTGAGATCCGCCTGGTACTGCTCCTCGAAAAGCGCGTTCTGCGCGGCAATTCGGGCAGCGGTCGGTTCGTCATCCTTGGCGCCGGCAGTCAATGAACAAGCGATCAATAGTCCGAAGAGTGCTGTTTTGTGCATATCCTGAAAGCCTAACACAGGGGTAGCTACTTCGCGGAAGCAGGGAAAACCGGCAATTTGCCGATGTCGCGCGCGTCGTGCTGAATGATGACAGTGGCATTCAAGTTCGCCGCGAGTTGCTTGAATCGATCCAACGACGCCAATGTTTCAGCGCGGTTGGTGTTGAAGGTCGGTACGCCATTGCTATCGTAAGTCTCGTGAAAGTGAGACAGGTCCCCGGTAATGAGCACGTTCCCCATAACCTTGAGTTTGACCAGCAAGCTGTGATGACCGGGTGTGTGTCCGGGCGTGTTCAACATAATGACGCTGCCATCGCCGAACACATCCTTATCTCCGATGAGTGGTTCGACTTTTCCGCCGCCGCTGATCCAGTGCGCGAAATTCTTGGGATCGACCCCGGGATTGGGCGCAGATTGATTCAACGCGTCCCAGTCGCCTTTGCCGATCAGCAACGTTGCCTGGGGAAAGGACGCGACTTGCCCCACGTGATCACCGTGATAGTGGCTGATCCCGACGAAGGTGATCTGCTCCGGCTTCAGGTGCAGTTGCGCCAGCTGTTCCACCAAGCTCGAGGCCGGCGCTGTCGGCGCAGGAGTGCTGCCCGTCGCGACCGGGTTACCCGTGTCCCACACGAGATAATCGTTGCCGTGTTTGATCAAGTAGCAGCTAAATGTCAGCTGGATGCTGAGCCCTTTGAATGCAGCGACATCCGAAAAACGACTGACATCCGCAAGGGTGGTGGTCTTGCCGCAATCGAAACGCGTCAAGGACAGCTCCGGTGCGGATTGCGCCGTCGCTAAGGCGGCGCCCAAGCCCATGCTCGCAAGCACGGCGGCCGCCAAACCAGGATTCAGACGTTTCATTGGAACTCCCTTGTTGTTGATGTGGGCCGATTTACTCGGCTTCGGAGCGCACGTCGCGCCCCATGAGTGCCTGCACGGCCGAGCGGACCGGCTTGTTCTCGTACATGATCGCGTATATTTCGCGGCAGATCGGCATCTCTACCTGTAAGCGCCGCGCGACATCGTGGACGGCACGCGCCGCCGGCACGCCCTCGACCACCTGATGAATGGCGTTTTGCGCACTCTCCGGGGACGCGCCGCGGCCCAACGCCATGCCAAAGCGGCGGTTGCGCGATTGATCATCGGTACAAGTCAACACCAAGTCCCCAAGACCGGCGAGACCCATGAAAGTTTCACGCTGCGCGCCGAGCTTCACTCCCAAGCGCATCATCTCCGCGAGACCGCGCGTGATCAATGCCACACGAGTATTGGCCCCGAACCCCATGCCATCGGCGATTCCCGAGCCAATGGCGATGACATTCTTCACCGCGCCGCCGACCTCCACGCCCATGATGTCGGTCTGGGTATAGGCGCGGAAACTGGGGCCCGACAAGCTGAGCGCGAGTTCTTTGGCGAAGCGCTCATCCGCCGATGCGATGGTCATCGCGGTGGGCAACCCCGCGCCGACTTCTTTGGCGAATGTGGGGCCCGACAAGACGGCGCCGGGAGTTTCGCCCAACACTTCCCGCACCACTTGGTGCGGCAGCAGGCCGGTGGCGATCTCAAATCCCTTGGTTGCCCAGGCAATACGCGTGTGGGGCGCGAGGTGCGGCCGAACACTCTCCAAGGTCGCCCTGAAAGCATGCGACGGCACGGCAATCAGCGCGTCGCCGGAAATTTTTAGGGCCTCGTGCAAATCGGATGCAATCTGCAATTTTTCCGGGAATACCGCCTCTGGCAAATAGCGCACGTTGCGGCGGCTTTCGCGCATGAGGTCAAGTTGCGCGCTGTCTCGACTCCATAGTTGAGTCGGGTGTCCTTCCCGCGCCAGCAAAATGGCGAGTGCCGTGCCCCAGGAGCCGGCGCCGATGACCGTCATCGGTTCCGTACGCCGGGTCGGCATACGGAACTCTAATTCACCGTGTTCGGAGGAGGAGCTTGCTGCGCTTGGCTGAACAATGCGTCGAAATTCACCAACGGCAGTAGGAAATTGGGGAAGCCGCCTTTGACGATCAGGTCGGAGATCACTTCTCGCGCATAGGGAAACAGCACGCTGGGGCAGAAGCTGCCGACCAGGCGCTTCAGATCCTCAACCGATGCGCCCGCAATGCTAAAGAGTCCCGCCTGCTTGACCTCCACCAGATATAGCGTGAGATCGCCCTGCTTGGCTTCCACCGTGATGGTGAGCAACACTTCCCGAGCCTCCGGCGAGAATTCCTCGGTGGAGGTATTCATATTGAGTTGAAACTTCGGTTCCCAGGGCTGATTGCTCGGCAGGCGCGGACCATTCGGCGACTCGTAGGAACAATCTTTTAAGTACACGCTCTGCAAACTCACCTGCACACCGCCGACTTCGGCCTGTGGCTCCGCCGCCGTAACCTCGTTCATCCTGCCCCCTGAATTAATCGATCCAATTCGCCGCTGCGATCCAGCGCATAGAGCTCGTCGCACCCACCAACATGCTTGTCGCCAATAAAAATCTGCGGAACCGTGCGGCGACTGCTGCGCGCGATCATTTGCTCGCGCGAGTTCTGATCCTCATCGACATTGATTTCGCTGAAAACCACTTGCTTCTGCTCGAGCAAACTCTTGGCTCGCTGACAGTACGGACACCAATCCGCTGTGTAAACGGTGACAACCGGCTGAGTCATTTCGGAGCGCTCTTGCTCCTGGACGTCTTCGTCAGCGGTAGATTGTCCTTTACCCAGGCGTTGAGGCCGCCCTGCAGATTGAACACTTTGGTAAAGCCGAGCTTCATCAAGGTGCGCGCCGCGCCGGCGCCGTCGGCGCCGCTATCACAATAAGTAATGACGCTTTTGTCACGCCACTTTTTCAAGGCATCCGCTTGCGATTCGATCTCGCGCACCGGTACGTTGCGCGCGTCGACGATATGCCCGGCATCGTACAACTCCTTGCTGCGCAGATCGATGACGAGGGCACCCTGATTCATCAGCCGTACAGCCTGCGTGGCGCTCAGTGCCGCAAACGCTTGAACCCGTTCCCGGAGCTCAAAAGCCACCACGACAATTGCGGCCAGCAGTGTCGCGCCCGCAAGATAAGGATGATGGCCAATGTATTCTAACAATCGCTGCATGTCGCACAATTTGGGCTTTTTGGGCGCGCAAGTATAGCAGCGGCCACAAGGCTTGTATGCTTAGGTGGATGATGAACCCCTGCCCATGAATCAGCGCTTAAGAGCCCTTTTAAGCGCCGCAATGATCGCGGTTCTCAGCGCAAGCAGCCCCGCTGCGGCCCCGCCGGCGGATTCGGCGCACGCGGACGCTGCGAAAGCGAAGCTTGCGGCGCTGCGCGCGCGGATAGCCGATCTCACCGGCCGCATGGCATCGCAGCTGGCGCAGCGCGATTCCTTGAGCGCGCGCGTTCGCGAGACGGAGTTGGGACTGGCGGCGAAACGGCAGCGCGTCGAAGAGCTGCACGTGGCAGAGCTCGCCGCGGAACGCCACCGCTCGGAACTGCGAGCCGAACAAGGCCGCAATTTGAGCGCGCTGCAGGCGGAGCGCGCCTCGCTGGCGAGCCAAGCTCGAGCGGCGTACATGATCGGCCGCCAGGAAGAACTCAAACTGCTGTTGAACCAAAGCAATCCTGCAAGCCTCGGCAGAACGCTCACTTATTACGGCTACTTCGCCGAACAGCGCAGCCAGAAAATAAAATCCATTCAAAGCAACGAAGAGCGCCTGCAGCAACTGGTCGAACAGATCGAGCGGCAAACGCAAGAATTGCAGAAGCTGCAGGATGACGCGACGCAAGAGATCGCAGGTCTGCAGCACGCGCGCGCGGAACGTGCGGTGGCGGTGGCGGCGCTGACAAAACAATTGGAGAGCGGCAATCAGGAGCTTGGCAACCTAAAGCGCGAGGAGCAGGCGGTCGAGTCGCTGGTCGCGGACTTGGCCCGCATGATGCAGGACTTTCCGACCGATCCATCGCAAAGCTTCGATCGCATGCGCGGCAGATTGCCCTGGCCGGTGTTAGGGCGCGTGAGCGCGCGCTACCAGGCGCCCCGGGAAAATTCCGGCGGCGTGCGCTGGAATGGCGTCATGATCGAAACGGAACGCGGAGCGAAGGTGCGGGCGCCCTTCTTCGGCCGCGTCGTTTATGCCGACTGGTTGCAGGGCCTAGGGTTGCTGATGATCGTCGGTCACAGCGGCGGCTATATGACTTTGTATGGCCACGCCGAGGTGCTCTATAAGTCGGTCGGAGACAAGGTCGTGCCCGGCGATGTAATTGCCGGCCTGAGCGACACCGAAGGCGCCAAGCCGCAGCTGTATTTTGAAATACGCGAAGGCCGCAAGACCGTGGACCCCAAACTCTGGCTTAAGACGACCCCTTAAAGCGCCGTACCAATTTTAATTTAACACTACACTCGAGCGGCTGGCGGCAAGACGCCTCCGCACGTATGCTAAAGGCTCAATGCGCAACAAATCCGGTAACGCCTTATTGCTGGCCGTGGGCATCGCCATCGGCCTGTCGCTCGGATTAGCGCATGGCGTGCTGGCCGATAAGCCGGCTGCTCCGGGCGCCGATCTGCCCTGGCAAGACGCGCGCATGTTGGCTGCGGTGCTCGAACGGGTGAAGCATGATTATGTGAATCCGGTGGACGACCATCAGCTGCTGCAGGCCGCGATTCGCGGCATGGTCGCATCGCTCGACCCCTATTCCGCCTATCTCGACGGCGATGAATACGACGAGGTCAAGATCAGCAGCTCGGGCCGCTATTTCGGCGTCGGCATCGAGCTGTCGATCGAGGATGAGCAGGTGGTGGTGATTGCACCATTCGACGGCTCGCCGGCGGCGCAGGCGGGAATTCGCTCGGGCGACATCATTGTCACGATCGACGGTATCCCGGTAAATACCAATACTTTGGCGGACACCATTGGGCGCATGCGCGGCGCGGAAGGCACTCCGGTCAAGATCGGCATCATGCGCGAGGGCAATCCGGAACCGATGGTGTTCACGCTGAAACGCTCGCGCGTGGATCTGCACAGCGTCCGGGGCGAAATGCTCGAACCAGGGCTCGCGTACCTGCGAATTTCCCAATTCAGCGAGACCACCGGAGATGATCTCAACGCCACGTTGAAAGATCTGCGCAAACACAATGGCGCACCGCTCAAGGGTCTGGTGCTGGACCTGCGCGATAACCCCGGCGGAGTCCTCGAGGCGGCCGTGGCTGTGGCCGATGCCTTCCTCGACAGCGGCGTCATCGTGACCGCGAAGGGACGAACTCCGGATTCAAAATTTGAAATGGATGCGACGCCGGGAGACGTGCTCAATGGCGCGCCCATCGTCGTGTTGGTGAACGGCGGCTCGGCTTCCGCGGCGGAGATCGTCGCCGGCGCGCTCAAGGATCAACATCGCGCAAAACTCATGGGACGCACGACATTCGGTAAAGGCTCGGTGCAAACCATCATCCCGTTGTCCGATGACCGCGCGGTTAAATTGACCACATCGCTTTATTACACGCCGTCGGGAGTCTCGATCAATCATCGCGGCATAGCACCCGACATCGAGTTGGAGCGAGACCCGAAGCCGCCGGCAACACCGGCACCGGAAGGCGCGCCGCTGCAGCAGCGCGATTCTGAAGTGAAGCGCGCATTGGAGGAATTGAAGGTGTCGCCCAGTGCCCGACCCGGCGCGGTGACCACCGCGGCGCGTTTTTAAGCAATGCGCAGCACCCGTTCCATCGAAATCCTGTGTTTAGCCCTCGCGGCCTTGGTGCTCATCTGGTCCGGGGCACTGGCCAATCAGATGTGGCCGGTCGTAGGACTGCTCGGCGTCTTCGCGCTTGCCATCGTTGGATTTCGTGGCCGCCGCTTCCTGCCCGGCCGCACCCGTTCCAAGCTGCTGATCGAATCATGGTCCATGGTGGTGTTCGTCACCGGCGTGCTGTGGTTTACCGGAAAGGGCGAGAGTCCGCTGTTCAATCTGTACTTGTTGCCCATCATCTTGAGCGCGTTGACTCTCGGCCGCGTCATCACGTTGCTGCAAGTGGCGGCTGTTGCCGTGTGCCATCTGTTGTTGGCGATGACCACACCGGGGGTCGAGGTGATATCGCTGCTTTATGCCAGCCAAGTGGTGGGACAGGTGGCGCCATTTCTTTTGGTGGCTTATCTGACCACCACCCTGTCGGCCGACATCACCGAAGCGCGGGAGCGAATCGAAAATCTGGCGCAGACCGATTCGTTGACCGGACTTTACAACGTGCGCATGTTCAACGAGGTATGGCAGCGCGAGCACGATGCCTGCGAAGTCAAGCGCGGTGGGTATTCCTTGCTGATGATCGATATCGACAAACTCAAGGAAATTAACGACATGTTCGGCCTCGAGGCCGGAAACAGCGCCATTACGCTGGTGGCGCAATGTCTGCAACGAAGTATCCGCGCGACCGATCATGCCGCGCGACTGGGCGGCGACGAGTTCGCGGTCCTGCTGCCTGGCGCGTCGCCCGAGGTTGCGGAGGCCGTGATCAAGCGCGTGCGGCACAACGTCTACAAGACCACGCTGGATCTCAAGTCGCGCATGATCCGCTGCAGTGTGAGCATCGGCGTCGTCAATTACCCCAAGGATGCGAGGGACATGCGCGATCTTCGAAGCCTGGCGGATGACAGGATGTACCGCGACAAAGAGCTGCGACGCTCCCCCGGTGCCGAAGCAAACGCTTGAATACCGACCGCCAAACGGTTGAATGTGCTGGACTTTTGCAGAGAAAATGGCAAAGTTAGGGCTGCATCACGCCGGGCATGCTTAACATATGGTCAGCTTGTCTCCTTTCCGCTTCGATTTGAGAGAGGGTTAATGCGGTCAATCATTCGGGTTTCTGCGCTTTCGCGAACATCGCCGCGCCTTACCATACGTGCATTAGCCTGTATTTCCCTAAGTTTTCTGGCATTTCACGCCAACGCCAAGAACCCGGGCGATCCGAAGCTGAAATCCAGCTCCGTGCTCATCGTCGATCAAAGCGATTCCTCGGTGCTGTACTCGCGCAATCCGGACGTCGCCGCGCCCATCGCGTCCATCACCAAATTGATGACGGCTTTGGTGGTGCTGGACGCCAAGCAGCCGCTGGATGAGCCGATTCAAATTACCGAGGCTGACCGCGATTACCCGAAGGGGGCATTTTCCCGGCTGACGGTGGGTACCACCCTGACGCGCGGCGACCTCATGCATGTCGCGCTCATGGCCTCCGAAAATCGCGCCGCGCACGCGCTCGGCAACAATTATCCGGGCGGTATCACCGCCATGGTGGCCGCGATGAATGCGAAAGCGAAGGCGCTCGGCATGACCAACGCGCACTTCGTCGATCCGACCGGGCTGTCGAGCCAGAATGTGGCTAGTCCGGAAGACCTAACGAAGCTGGTGATCGCCGCCTCGAAAAACCACACCATCCGCGAATTCTCGACCGACAAGAATTACGCCGTGCGGGTGCACAAGCGCCTGGTCGAGTTCCGGAATACCGACAATTTAGTCGCCAATCCAACCTGGAACATCATCGTTCAGAAGACCGGCTATATCACCGAGGCCGGTAAGTGCTTGGTGATGGCCGCGGTCATCGAAGGCCGCTCGGTGGTCATCGTGCTGCTCGATTCGTTCGGCAAGTACACCCGCGTGGCCGATGCCCAGCGCATCAAGACGTGGATGACCAACACCTCCAACCCGCGCTTCCAGGTATCGATTCGCTAG
>DATNKC010000091.1:0-4933 GCA_035603615.1 Steroidobacteraceae bacterium
TGGAGCGGGCGCGGCAGATCGTCGCGGAAGGGGCGGGCATTATTGATGTGGGGGGACAGTCGACGCGGCCTGGCGCGCTGGCGGTGCAAGAGTCGGTGGAGATTGCGCGGGTCGTGCCGGTCATTGAAGGGATTGCAGCGAGCTGCGATGTTGCGATTTCCATCGATAGCTCCAAACCTGGCGTGATGCGGGCGGCGGTGGCGGCGGGCGCTTGCATCATCAACGATGTCTATGCGCTAAGAGAGCCCGGTGCCCGTGCGGTCGCGGCCGAGACTCACGTGGGCGTGTGTCTCATGCATATGCAAGGGGAGCCGCGTACGATGCAAGACAGTCCGCACTATAATGATGTGGTGGGCGAAGTAATGGAGTTCTTGGCGCACGAACGCCGCGCATGCATCGAGGCCGGTGTGGCGAGCGACGCCGTTGCGCTTGATCCGGGATTTGGATTTGGCAAAAATTTGGAGCACAACTTGACGCTATTGAGAGAATTGCCGCGTCTCGCGGCACTTGGCGCGCCGCTGCTGGTCGGCGTTTCGCGTAAGAGCGTCATCGGAAAAATATTGGGTAAAAGCGTGAACGACCGGCTGTACGGCGGCTTGGGCTTGGCGGCCTTAGCGGTGGTCAAGGGGGCGCGCATCATTCGAACCCATGATGTCGGTCCCACGGTTGATGCGGTACGCAGCGTCAGCGCGGTGCTGCAAGGATCTGCCACTTGAGCCACTACTTCGGCACCGACGGTATTCGCGGTCGCGTCGGCACGGCGCCGATGACGGTCGATTTTGCCTTGCGCCTGGCCAGTTCCGCGGCGCGAGTGTTGGCGCCGGGCGGCGGCCGCGTCCTCATCGGCAAGGACACGCGCGTCTCGGGGTACATGTTTGAATCGGCGCTGGAGGCCGGTTTTGTCGCGGCCGGCGTCGATGTGATGCTGATTGGTCCTTTGCCGACGCCCGGCATCGCGTACATGACGCAGCGTTTGGACTGCAGTTTTGGCGTTGTCATCAGCGCCTCACACAACTCTTATGTGGACAACGGCATCAAGTTCTTCGATGCCACCGGCAGCAAGTTGTCGGACCGCGTCGAGCAGGAAATTGAATCTCTGCTGGAGCAACCGGTGGTCACGCAGGAATCGCAGCATTTAGGCAAAGCGATTCGCATCGACCGCAGCCGCACGCAGTACCAAGAATTTTGCGCCTCCACCATCCCTGCCGGCATGAACCTGGAGGGATTCAAAATTGTGATCGACTGCGCCAATGGCGCCGGTTACAAGGTGGCGCCGCGAGTGCTCGCGGATCTCGGCGCGGAAATCGTACCGATCGGCTGTTCGCCCAACGGTCGCAACATCAATGATGGCTGCGGCTCAACCTCGCCGGAGCTGCTGCAGCTCACGGTCCCGGGCGTGCGCGCACAAGTTGGATTGGCGCTCGACGGGGACGGCGATCGGGTGGTGATGGTGGATGAGCTGGGCCGTAGTGTGGACGGAGACCAGCTGCTGTTCATTCTTGCCACGGCGCGGCATCTCGCCGGGGACTTGAAGGGACCCGTCGTGGGTACCGTCATGAGCAATTTGGGGCTGGAGCACGCGCTCGAGGCGCGCAGCATCGAGTTCAAGCGCGCGCAGGTGGGCGATCGCAATGTTCTCGCCATGCTGAATCAGAGTCGCGGCACCTTGGGGGGGGAAACTTCCGGGCACATTCTGTGTCTGGACAAAACCACCACGGGCGATGGCTTGATCAGCGCCCTGCAGGTGCTCGCCATCATGAAGCAGACCGGATCAGGATTGGCGGAGCTCGCCGCGGCGATGAAGAAGTATCCTCAAGTTTTGCTCAATGTGCAGGTCCTGAAACGTTTCGATCCACAGGCCGAACCCGATGTTGTTCGGGTGGTCGAAGAGGTGGAACGGCGGCTCGAGGGACGCGGTCGAATCGTACTGCGTGCTTCGGGCACCGAAGCGGTCATTCGGGTGATGGTTGAGGGCTCCGATGCGGCTCTCGTTAAGAAGGGCGCCCAGGATATTGCCGCCGCTGTCGCGGCGGCTTCCCGCGCCAATCCCTAACGGGGGCTTGCAGTTACGCGGCTGCGCGGCTAATCTTCGCCGCCTTTCCCGCTGGGCGAAATGCCCGAAGGTTGGCTATGCGTCGTCCGATGGTCGCGGGCAATTGGAAAATGCACGGGTCGCAGGCCGTCAATCGAGCTTTGCTCGCCGAGCTTGAGAGCTATATCAAGCCGGACTGGCCGATCGACGTCGTGGTATTTCCGCCTTATGTCTATTTAGCCGATGCGGTGCGCGCCCTCGAAGAGGGACGCATCATGGTCGGCGCGCAGGATGTGTGTGCCGAATCCGGCGGTGCCTTTACCGGTCAAGTGGGCGCCGCCATGCTCAAGGACGTGGGCTGCAGCTACGTCATCGTGGGTCATTCGGAGCGGCGGCGCTGGTATCACGAAGATGACGCGTTGGTGGCGCGAAAGTTTGCGGCCGCCTTGGCGGGGGGCTTGACGCCGGTGCTTTGCGTCGGGGAAACCCTGGAAGAACGCGAGGCCAAGCAAACCGAAGCGGTGGTGGGTCGCCAGGTTGATGCGGTGATTGCGATGCACGGCGCAGGCGCGTTTGCCCAGGCGGTGCTCGCTTATGAGCCGGTATGGGCCATCGGTACCGGACGAACCGCATCGCCGGAGCAGGCGCAAGCGGTACATGCCTTCCTGCGGGGCCGGATTGCGGCCCATGATGCTAAGATGGCGGGCCATCTACGCATTTTGTACGGCGGCAGCGTCAAGGCCGGCAACGCGGCAGAGCTTTTCGCAATGCCCGATGTGGATGGTGGATTGGTGGGCGGCGCGTCGTTGAGCGCCGATGAGTTTCGACAGATTTGCGCGGCTGCGGCCGTTCGCCACTAAAGAGATCTTTTTATGTTGCGTGGTTTGATCTTGGGCGTGCATGTACTGCTTGCACTGATGATTATCGCACTGGTGCTGCTGCAGCGGGGCAAGGGCGCCGAAGCGGGCGCCGGATTCGGCTCGGGCGCATCGGGCACGGTGTTCGGTGCGCGCGGTACGAGCACATTGTTTTCGAAGTTGACCGCGGTGTTTGCGGGTCTGTTTTTTGTCACCAGTTTGACGCTGGCGTACCTCGGTTCGCACGCGCCGGCGACGCCCACTTCGGTGCTGGAACGTGCCGCACAAGCTGAAGCTGCTGCGCCGGCAAAAGCGCCGCCGCCGGCACTCACGCCCACGCCACCGCCTGCGAGCGCGCCGGCAACGCAGCCGGCACCCGCGAATCCGCCGCCTCCGAAGTGATTGGATGAGCGCATTTTTCTTCCCGGCGCGCAGCGCCGCTAAATTACGGGGTTCGCCCGGCGAACCCCGGGAAAAGTTTGGGCGCAGCCCATGAATAGTTTTGGGCGCAGCCCATGAATAGTTTTGGGCGCAGCCCATGAATAGTTTTGGGCGCAGCCCATGAAGATCTTGGGCGCAGCCCATGAAGATTTTTGGCCGTCAGGCCATAGACAAGCCGACGTGGCGAAATTGGTAGACGCGCTAGTTTGAGGGGCTAGTGGGGCAACCTGTGCCGGTTCGAGTCCGGCCGTCGGCACCATCGTTTTTTTCGATGTGGAAGATGATTGTTCGGCGCGACGCAACATAGTCGCGCCTGATACAATTATGGTCAATCCGTGTAGTCAACGACGTTGATAATGTTGCGACAGTACCTACCGATTTTAATTTTTCTAGGGTTGGCCACGGTCTTGGGCCTCGCGCTTTTTACCGTCGGTTGGATCTTGGGGCCCCGACGCCCGGATTCCGAAAAACTCTCTCCTTATGAATGCGGCTTTGAGGCCTTCGAGGACTCGCGCATGCGTTTTGACGTCCGCTACTACCTGGTGGCGATCATCTTTATTGTTTTCGACCTGGAGATCGCGTTTTTCTTTCCCTGGGCGGTATCGCTCAAGATCACCGGCACGTTTGGCCTCCTGTCCATGCTGATTTTCGCCTTGGTTCTGGTGGTGGCCCTGGCCTATGACTACAAGAAAGGGGCCTTGGAATGGGATTAGAAGCCGACAACACCGCGCGCGGCTTCGAAGTAACGAGTATCGACAAGCTCATCAATTGGGCTCGTACCGGGTCGCTCTGGCCCATGACCTTTGGATTGGCCTGCTGTGCGGTGGAAATGATGCATGCCGGCGCGGCGCGTTACGACCAGGATCGTTTCGGCATCATTTTTAGACCCAGTCCGCGGCAGTCCGACGTCATGATCGTTGCAGGCACCTTGGTGAATAAAATGGCGCCCGCGCTGCGCAAGGTGTACGACCAGATGACCGAGCCGCGGTGGGTGATCTCCATGGGCTCCTGCGCCAACGGCGGCGGCTACTATCATTATTCCTATGCCGTGGTTCGCGGCTGCGATCGCATCGTACCGGTCGACGTCTATGTGCCGGGCTGTCCGCCGACTGCGGAAGCATTGTTGTACGGCATCATTCAGCTGCAGAACAAAATCCGCCGCAACAAGGCGATTATCCGATGAGCGCGGATCCGGGTACTACGGCGGCGGTTGCAACACCGACCCGCCTCGAAAGGCTGGCACAAGCGATCACGGCGGCGTTGCCGGGCAAACTCACGGCGGTCGCCAATCACACCGGCGAGTTGACCTACGAGGTGCCGGCGACTGAGCTATTGGCGGTTGCGCAAGTGTTGCGCGAGGCACCGGAGCTCAAGTTTGAAATGTGCATGGATGTCTGCGGCGTGGATTACCTGTCGCACGGCCGCGATGAGTGGAATACCGAGACCGCGACGTCCTCCGGCTTCAGCCGCGGCGTGGCGCGCGGCGGCCTGCGTGTGGGCGACCTACAGCCGGGACGCCGGTTCGCGGCGGTCTACCACTTGCTCTCGATATCGTTGAATCAACGGCTGCGCTTGCGCGTGTTTTGTCCCGACGACGATGCGC
>DATNKC010000092.1:0-23388 GCA_035603615.1 Steroidobacteraceae bacterium
TGGGAAATGCGAGTGCTTTAATATGAGCGCCGCTCATATAATACACGTCTCGCGTTTGCGGGCAATGAACTTTAGGAGCTAGCGATGTCGAACCTTGACAAACCCGCCGCGGCGCGAGCCCCGACTGCACCCGCAGCTCCCTCGACTCCGAGAGCCGATCAACGCCTGGCACGCAAGTACCGCTTTGATGATCCCAATATGGACCTATTCTTTCTGGCCGCCCTCGGTTGGGGCAAGAGCGGCGGACTCGATGTCGGCGAAGTCTTCGAGATCGCCTCCCACATCACCGACGGCGATGCCGACAGCTGGATCCGTGCCTTCGAGCAGCAGGCGAAACTCCTCGATACACAGGCGAACCTGTGGGCCGCCAAGGGCTGGACCCGCGCCGCCGGCGAAATGCGCCTCAAGGCCTTCGCCGCCTATCGCTCGGCGTGGCAATTCGCTGCCCCCGGCCCGACGTTCAATCGACTTTACGAACTACATCGCCCGGCTTTCGCTGCCGCGATGCGCGAACTCGCCTTGCCCGCGACTTTCTTCGAAGTCCCCTACGCCGGCAAACAACTTCCTGGGGTATTTCTAACCAACCCACGCGCCGACGCACCCATCGTGCTCGTCATCGGCGGAGCTGACACCTGCTTCGAAGATCTTTTCCTATCGGTCGGCCGCAGCTTCTTTGAACGCGGTTACTCGGTCGCGATGGTGGATCTACCCGGACAAGGCGCAACCGCCAACGACGGCCTGCACTGGGAGGTGGAAGCCGAACGTCCGATCGGTGCCGTGATCGACCTGCTGATCAATCGTTTTGCCGCACAGCCGGGCCGCATCGCATTGCTCGGTATGAGTCTTGGCGGTTATTTCGTGACGCGCGCCGCGGGCCATGAGTCGCGCCTCACGACGGTGATTGCCAGCACCCCTTTCCCGAATCCGAATCATCTGTTTGCGCTCTCGGTGCGAGCCGCCGTCGCCGAAGCGCATCAGCCAGTCTCCACGGCAACGCAACGCAGCCGCCTGCATTCGCTGTGGAAAGCCGGCGCCACGGACGCTCCAGAGTTCATCGCGAAGACTGCGGGCATGGCCGCGGACCCGAAGCGAGTGACGATACCGTTTCTTTCTATCTTAGGGGGAGGCGACTCACCCGTGTTCGCTGAGCAGGCGATGCGTTGGCACGCGGAAATCCCCTCCACCCGTAAATCCTTCGTGTTGCTCGATGCGGCGAGCGGCGCCGACGGACACTGCCAAGTAAATAACCGACTGCGCCTCGTTCAAGAAGCCAGCGGCTGGATGGACGAGATCTTCTCCCAGGCGTCGCAAACCTGACCGTTACTGCTGCCAACCACCCCCGAGCGCTTGGTACAGCTGCACATAGTTTTGCAACTCGGCGAACCACGCCTGCGATGACTGCAGCTCAGAGGTAAAGTACTGCTGTTGGGTCGTGAGCACCTCGAGGAAGCTGGTGCTGCCGCCTCGATACCGATCGTTCGCGAGCCGCGCCGTCTCGGCATACGTCGCTGTCTGTTCTTCCAGCGTCAGGCGCAACTCGCGCGACTTCTCGTAGCCCACCAGCGAGTTCGCGACATCGGCAAATGCCTGCTGCACGCTTTGCCGATAGGCCAGTTCGGCCGCATCGCGCTGGTCCCAGGCGAGCCGGTACGCGCTTCTGATTTTACCGCCCTCGAAAATCGGCTGTGCGACTTGCCCGGCGACCGACCAGGCGCTCGCCGATTGCTTTAAGAAATCCCCTAAACTCGCGCTCGCAGCGCCATAGCTTGCGGTGAGCGGAATCTGCGGAAAGAAGGCAGCCTTGGCCACGCCCACATTGGCATTGGCTGCGTCGAGCGTCTCCTCCGCCGCGCGCACGTCGGGACGACGCTCGAGCAGCCGCGAGGGAAGATCCGCAGGTATCGCCGGCAAATGCGGCTGCTGAACCAAGCTCATGCCGCGGGAAATATCACCCGGATTCTGGCCGAGCAGCAGGCTCAATTGATTTTCGGTCTGCGCGATGGACTGTTCCAACTGCGTGATCTGCGCCTGCGCCTGTTGCACCAGCAGTGTGGCTTGAAGTTGATCGGTGATCGGGCTCGCGCCGCCATTGACCGACAAGGTGGTGATGCGCAGCGTTTCCTGATTGGTCTGCAGGATGCGCTTCGACGCGTCGAGCTCTTGATCGAATGCCCGTAGCTGGAAATAGGCGCTGGCCACGTTCGCAATCAGCGTAATGCGCACGGCGTTTTGAGCATATTCGGTGGCGAGCAACGTGGCGCGCGCCGCTTCCGTGGCGCGTCGAAATTGGCCCCAGAAATCCAGCACCCAGGACAGCTGCAATCCGCCGCTATAAATGGTCTGATCCGCGAGCACGGGCGGCGCGCGCTGGCGCTCCGCCTCGACGAATCCGCCGAGCGAGGGCAGCTGACTTGCGCGGGTGATGCCGAGCTGCTCGCGTGCCTGCAGCACATGGTTGGCGGCGATGCGCAGATCATAACTGTTCGCCAACGCATCTCTGATCAGGCTCTGCAAGACGGGATCCTCGAGCACCACCCACCATTGCAACTCGGCAAATGCCGCGCCCTGCGCGGCCTCGGGCGCGCCGCGAAATTTGGCCGGGACATCGAGCGCCGGGCGATGATAGTTAGGTCCCACCGCGCAAGCCGCCAGCCAGAGCGCCGTACCGGCAACGCAGAATTTCCTAATCATGTGCCGCGCCACCCGTCTCGGGGTCAGGCAGCTTGGCTGCGGGCAGCTTATTGCGATTGGCCAATCGTTCCACCAAATCGAAGGTCATGGGGATGAAGAAGATCGCGATGAGTGATGCGGCCAGCATGCCGCCGATCACCGTCGTGCCTAGGACCCGCCGCGCCACGGCGCCGGCGCCCGAGGCCGTCCACAGCGGCACGCAACCCAAGATAAAGGCGAATGCCGTCATCAAAATCGGCCGCAGCCGCAGCCTGGCACCCCCCAAGGCCGCCTCGGCGATCGGCACGTTGCGCTCGTACTCCGCTTTGGCGAACTCCACGATCAAAATTGCATTTTTGGCCGACAGCCCGATCAACATCACCAGACCGATCTGTGCGTAAACGTTGTTCTCGAGCGAACGCAGATTCAAGGCCAGGAATGCCCCGAATACCGCAATGGGAACGCCCAAGAGGACGCTGAAGGGCAACGACCAGCTCTCGTATTGCGCCGCCATGATCAAGAACACAACGAGAAAAGACATCGCAAAGATTGTCGCCGGCGACACACCGAGCGCCGCTTGCTGCTCTTGGTAGGACATGCCGCTGTAATCGAACCCCATCTGCACCGGCATGGTGTCGTGAAATACTGTCTCGAGTGCCCTCATCGCTTGACCGGAACTAAAGCCCGGCGCCGCGCTGCCGTTGATCTGCACCGCTTCGTACTGGTTGTATTTAAAGATGAACTCAGGACCGGAGCTCGGCTCAATGGCGGTAAGCGTACTCATCGGCACCATTTGCGCGCCCGCGTTCTTCACGTAAAACTGTCCCACGTTCTGCGCCTGCGTGCGATCAGCGCCATCCGCCTGCACGTACACTTGCCACTGGCGGCCGAAGCGATTGAAGTAGTTCACCAAACTGCCGCCCATGAACGTTTGCAGCGTTTGATAGACGTCCGCCAAATTCACGCCTTGGGTGAGCACTTTGGCCTTGTCCACACTCACTTTGACCTGCGGCACACCGTACAGCGCCGTGGTATTGAGCCCGGCGAGTTCGGGACGTTTACGTGCCGCCTCCAAAAACATTTGCAGGTTCTTCACCAGGAAGCTCGAGCCGCTGCCGGAACGATCCTCCAGCACAAAATTGAAGCCGCCGGACGTGCCGACACCCGGTATCGCGGGCGGCGGAAATATAAATGCGATGCCCGCGGGTAATCTCGACAGGGCCCCCTGCAAATGCGCCTTGATGGCGGCATAGCTCTCCGCTGTGCCCTTGCGGTCGCCCCAATTCTTCATAGTGATGAAAAAGAACGAGTTGTAAGAAGTCGTCACGCCGCTCAGCATGTTGAAGCCGATCACGGATGACACGTACTCAATCCCGGGAGTCTGCAACACCACTTGCTCGACCTCGCGCGCCGCCGCGGCGTTGCGCTGCATGGAGGCCGAGGCCGGCAGCTGCAACGCGCCGAATAGGTAGCCTTGATCCTCGTCGGGCAAGAAACCGGAGGCCAACCGCGAGCCGAACAAGGCGGCTGCGCCCACCAAGAGCAACAGCAGTCCGACCCCTACGACCCACTTTCGCAGCAGCAGGGCCGAGGTATTGACATAGGCATCGGTCGCCTTGGCGAACCCGCGATTGAAGGCGCCGAAGAAAGCGCCCAACGGTCCGCGCTGCTCTCTCCTCGGGCGCAACAGCAGCGCCGCCAATGCCGGGCTTAGAGTCAGCGCGTTGAAGGCGGAGAAGATGACCGACACGGCGATGGTCACGGCGAATTGCTGGTAAAGCTTACCCGTGATGCCGGGAATAAAAGCCGTGGGCAGGAACACCGCGGCCAGAATCAGCGCGATGGCCACCACGGGACCTGACACCTCCTGCATGGCCTTGATGCTGCCCTCGCGCGGGGTCAGACCCTTCTCGATGTGATGCTCGACGGCCTCCACCACCACGATAGCATCATCGACCACCAGTCCGATCGCCAGGACCAAGCCGAACAGCGACAACGTGTTGATCGAAAAGCCCAGCAGCGGGAACACCATAAACGTGCCCAGCAGCGACACCGGTACGGCCAGCAGGGGAATGAGCGCCGCGCGCCAGTTTTGCAGGAAAAGAAACACCACAACGATCACCAGACCCAACGCTTCCAGCAGCGTGGTCTCGATCTCCTTCAAGCCCTGGGTCACCGCCAGTGTGGTGTCCATGGCCACCGTGTAGCTCAATCCTTCCGGAAAGCGCGCGCTCGCTTCCTTCAAGCTCTTGCGCACGCCATTGGCGGCATCCACCGCGTTGGTGCCGGGGAGTTGATAGATCGCCAGCAGCGCGGCCGGCTTGCCGTTGAGCCGGCCCTGGATGCTGTAGTTCTGCGCGCCGAGTTCGATGCGCGCCACATCCTTCAGGCGCACGATGGCCCCGCTTGATTGCGCACGCACGATAATGTCGCCGAACTCTTCAGCCGACGGTAGACGGCCGGGCGCGCGAATGGTGTAAGTGAACTGTTGCCCGGCCGGCACCGGCTCGCTGCCGATTTGCCCGGCGGGGTTGACCGTGTTCTGCGCGCGAATCGCGCCGATCACTTCGGGGATGGTGATGCCGAGATTTGCCAATTGTTCCGGCTTCACCCAAACGCGCATCGCATACTGGCCGGCGCCGAAGACCTGCACGTTGGCGATTCCGGGGACGCGCGTCAGCGCATCGTTCAAATTAATAATGCCGTAATTGGCTAGAAAAATATTGTCGTATTGCGCCTGCGGTGAATACAGCGCGATCAGCATCAGCGGCGATCCCATGGATTTGTTCACGGTGACGCCGGCACCGATCACATCGGACGGCAATTGCGAGTTCGCCTGGGAGGTGCGCATTTGCGCCAGAATTTGGTCGGTGTTCGGATCGGTGGTGGTATCGAAATTCACCGTGAGGGACATCGAACCGCTGCTGCCATTCACTGAATACATGTAATTCATGTGATCGACGCCGCTCATCTGCTGCTCGATCGGGGTCGCGACCGACTGGGAAACCGTGCCCGCGTCGGCGCCGACGTAACTGGCCTTGACCTGGATCTCGGGGGGTGCAATTTGCGGAAATTGCGCGGTCGGCAAGCCGAGCATGCAAATCACGCCGCCGATCACCATCAAGATGGCAATCACCATCGCCACGATGGGCCGATTGATGAAGAAGGTCGACATCAGCCCGCCGCTGCCTCTGGCGCGGCGGCCGTGTAGGGTTTTGCCGTGACCGGCATGCCGTTGCGCAGTTTTTGAAAGCCTTCCACCACAACGCGTTCATTGGACTTGAGGCCTTTGGAAACGATCCAATCGATGCCAGTGCGTTCACCGACCTCGACCGAACGGAACTCGGCTTTGTCGTCGGCGCCCAGTACGACCACCTGGTATTCGCCCTGCACTTCATTGACGGCTTGCTGCGGAATCAACAAAGCATCTTTCGCGGTGCCGATCTTGATGCGCACCCGGCCGAATCCACCCGGCCGCAAGATCGAACCCTTGTTTTGGAATTCCATCGCAAACTGAATCGTGCCGGTGGTGTTGTTGACCTCTCGGCCGACCAACACGAAGCGGCCCGGCGAGGCGAACGGCAGCCCATTGGCCTGAATGAATTGCGCCTCCGTGGCACCGATTACTGCGCTCCCCGCTTCGCCGTGAATGATCAAGCTGAGCTGCGGGGCGATCGACAAATAATCGCTCTCGCTGATGGAGAAATACGCGCGGATCGGATCCAGTTGCGAAACATTGGTCAAAATACTCGAGGTACTGACCAGATTTCCCACCTGCGCGGCCGCGACGCCGGCGATGCCATCAATGGGCGAGCGTACTTTGGTCCAGGCCAGATTTAGTTCGGCAGTCTGTTGCTCTGCCAGCGCAGCGTCCAAGGCGGCTTGATTCGCCTTCATGGTCTGCACATCGTTGTCCAGCTGCGATTGGGCAATGGCCTTCTCTTTCGCCAACGGCGTATCGCGCGCCACATTGAGCTTTGAGTTGCCCAAATTCGCCATCGCGCCCGCCACCGTCGCTTTGGCCTGATCCAGAGAAGCGCGCAGTGGACGCGCGTCGATCTCAAATAGGATCTGTCCCTTGGTGACGAAATAACCCTCCTGATAATTTCGCTTGATGATGTAGCCGGACACCTTGGGCGAAATCTGCGCATTCACCGAACCGTTTAGTTGCGCGACCCATTCGCGATAGATGGGTACATCGCGTTGCACTACGGACGTGACCAATACCTCGGTCGGCTCCCGCGCCGCAGCCGCTTGGTGGTGGCTGCATCCTGTTAGCGCCACGCCCACGCCGACCACGGCGATGAGCGCAGATAACCTTTTCTGCACGCTTTTGCTCCAGCTAAAGTTCGAATGGGGATGAATTGATCGTCGCGCTTGCCGCGCTTCCGAATGCCCCCCCTGATTGTGCGATGGTTCTTCCCTGCGCACTGTGGTGAGTGCTTGATCTCAGCCTACAGCTCCCGGCAAAGGAATTGCAAATCGCGCAGCCCATCGACGGACTCAGAGGAAACCTCCACCCGTAAGAAACGACAACTCACGCGAGCGGATCCCGCCTTCGGTTGCGTTCTTCATCGCGTCCGTCACAAAATCGTTCGGCAAATCCCTGAACACATCGCAGCGCATGTTGACACACGTGCGGCGGTTATGTTTACGTGAACCGAGTGGGGACATCCAGGCGACTCCTGGACTGCCAAGTTGCGCGGGAACCTGCCGGACTGGGTTGTGGACAAGGAAAGTCATGCGCCAATTACAAATAAAACTGACGATCTTCTTTTCTCTCTTCGTTGGAACGGTGTCTGCGCAGGTGCTGCCCAACGCGCATGCATCGCAGTTCATCTTGATTACCAAACCAGCCAGCGGCTCGGTGGCGGTCAGCCTGACCATTCCCTCCGATGTGAAATTGAAGACCTTGTCTGCCCGTCTCAATGGCAAAGACGTCAGCGCGAGGTTGACGACCGCTAGCTGCCCGCAGACGAATTGCCAGCAGGCCACGCTAACGGTAGACGACGGACTTCACGGCATCAAAAATGTTTTTTCGGTGATGGCGAAGCGCAACGATGGCAGCCTGGTCAGCGCGCGCACCCGTTTCGCCGGAGCGACCGCCACTGCAACTGCACGCGCGGCCATCGCGAATCCGCAGGCCGTGCACGCTAACGCCGGCGTGTTGCCGACACTCAGCGACTTCCTGCCCCCGGCCATCGCATTCACGACACTCAAGTTTGGTGGATACGCCAGCGGTTCGCCATGGTTTCAGATCGGATCACAAACCACTTACCCCGCGAGCCCGGGAACGTATTCCTGCTCAGGCATCTACACCGTGATCGTGCTGGATCGCCAGACGCTTCAGGAAAAAACCGCAGCGCCTGAGAATTCGCCGAATTGTGTCAGCAACGGAGCTAGTCTCAAGACGTATCTGGCCACGCTGAACGGCGGAGACCTTGTCATTGTCGGTTCCAACAGCAACCACAACTCCGATGCGGGCACCGGTTTTGGGGTGCTCGATACCTCCAGTATCGGCGGCTCTGTTTACAATTGCGTTAATTCCAGCGTGTGCACCGCGCTGCCGCCCGACACGGTCGCGTTGCCGGACGTCCCTCTGGGCTACATGGCCATCGGCGTTGGTGGCGCGGCCAGCGGTTCCGCCTACGAGTACTACGTCATCGGCAATGGGCAGCTCTCCCCCACCTGGACTACGACGCTTTCCCACGCAACCGGCATGCTGGTGGAAGATCCGGATGGCAATTACGCCTTTCAGACCTCCCAGGCGATCGAATATACCGTACTGCCGAACGATGCCGCCCAGTCCGGTCTTTCGAGCGTAACCGTCGGCACCATCCCGGGAGATCCATACAGCAAACAAGGCGCGGTTTCCAAGCTCTACACGGCGCCGGCCGCTCCCGGGAGCAACGGCATGTGGATGTTGCAGCTTCAGCGGAGCACGTTGTTTTCGACACCATTCAACGTGCCACCACCGGCACCCGCCATAATAAACGGGGACGCCTGCCCACTCACCTCGCTTCAGAATGGAGTCGCGAATTTCAGTGGTTGCGGGCAATTTTATGCCACCGGTGCTTCCGATCCGACGACCGCGGCAGCAGCTTATGCCAGCCTGCAGAGCGATCTTGCGAAACTTATCGGCCACGCTGTACCCGAATCCGTGACTGATCTGATCTTCCTGGTTAGCATCGGTAATGTACCCGGCTTCCCTGGCTTCAACTTCAGTCTGGTGCCCTCCACCTTTGCCACTTCGTTCTCCGCTATCGGTGGAACCCCTGAAACGTTCACCGCACTCAGCACGCTGGGCAGCACCTATTCTTACGTCGGTTGTACACAATGCGACAACTCCCTCGGTGGTCACGTCATCATCTCGACGAGCCTGCAGTCGCAGCAAGGACAGAACGGCTATATCCACGGTTTGTTGCAGCCCAATCTCAATGGCCTCTACTGGCCCACGCAAGCCTCGCTCGATCAGCCAGGCAGCGATGGGTCGCCGACAACGGACTTCACCATCCAAGAGGTGACCTCGACACAGCCCGTAGAGTGGCCCGAACTGAGCAGCACACAGACGCTGACGAGTGGCGCCTTTACTGCCGATTCTACGGCTGGCCAGAATGCAGCCTATTACTACATCAGCTATCAGCTCATCAACAATTACTACATCATCGGCGCGCAGGGCGACTTCATCGACGACATTCACTACTACTTTACGGGAGGGAACAACACCTTCCTCGACTACCATACTTTCGACCCGGCCACTCTGCCATTCCCCGGCTCCCTGCCCACGGACTGTTTCCAGTGGACCGATCCGGTTCCCACCCGTGGAACTCTCTCTTGCTTCACGCAAAACGATTTCAATGCCGTTCGCGCACAGATGCACAATGAAATCGTTTATCTGACGAATGTCTTACAGTTCATGGTCAACGGCTCGACCAACATGAAGGACGTGGTGGCTTCCGGCAACGGCAGCGCCGCGCTTGCGCTCATCAACGCGGCGGCGCAAGTCCAGGCAAGCACTCTGCAGCCTCCGCCTGCGACACCGGTGAAGTCCAAAGTCTCGGCGATTTTGAATCTGACAGCCAACGTTGTGAGCACGGGCGTAGCGCTCGCCACCGCTGGTCTCGGCGTTCCCGAAGGAACCGACGCAATCAACCTCGCGATCAAGCTTCTTGGGCCAGCCTCTGGCGTCACCAGGGGCACGTTCGGCATGGCGAGTGCGATAACCAGTGGACTGACTACGGGTGGTCGCACGCCGCTTCCGAGCAGGGACTACCCCTTTCTCACCACCATCGGAAACCTTTCCAATAACTCCCTGCAACAGGGATTCACTGCAGGCTTCGACAGCGGTCTCGACACCATCCTCGCCGATTGGGGCAAACTGTCCACGATCGGTCCGATGATCACGGATACGAACAATCCCGCCTTTCAGAGTCCGACGCAGTCCTCGCAACTTCTGGGAATCACCCAAATAGGTCAGGGCGCGCAGCGCACTTTCTACATGGCCTTGCTGCCGATTGACTACTCCGTGCAGCACTACACGTACTGGTATGGCCAGCCAGGCGTTACCAATTTTCCAGACATGGGTGCCCGGATAGGCGACAGCACTTCATTTTGCAATACGTGGTATTACACCGCACCGGCGCCGTCCACGATCAACCTTGTCAGCAAGAGCTACCTGAGCTATTCGGATGAGGGCCCAACGCAGTTCGCATTCTGGGACGTCAACTCCACGGAAGTACCCATTCCAATGCCCTTGGACTGGTTCATCGTTGCCTCGTCCGCTGCCCCAAAGAATGCCGGTACAGCTACGCAGCAAATTCAGCTGCTCGACGCGCAGGTGACTTCCACACTCTTCAGTGCGGACCAACTGAACATCCCGATGGACCCTTTCCTGGACCAGGGCGGCCCCATGGCGGGTGCATGGGCGGATAGTGCGAAGGTCGGCTTCGATCACTTCCCGGCGAACCAAACTTGTTCATTGTTTGTGGCTGGAAAATTTGGCGGTTCCGCACCTGTCGGGAGCCTTGGAGCGGCAAAGTCAAATCCTGTGACTGTCGCTGTGAACATTCCCGCAAGCGGCGTGCTCGGCGACAATGTCGTTTTGCAAGCCACGGCTGTCGCTGCAGGCGCTCCTGTTACCTCAGGCATGATCTCTTTTGCGGATGGCGGCAACGAGATTGGACGGCCTTCCTTGGATGGAACCGGCACCGCGACACTTAGCATCTCAACCTTGGCCTTGGGCACACACACGATTAGCGCATCTTTCGTGGCCACACAGCAGTTGACGGCGTCCAGCCCGGTATCGGCTTCGTTGACTATCTATGCCAACGATCCCGATCTCTCGATTGCGCTCTCGGCCGCCAGCATCACGGCTACAAGCGGCGCTAGCTCTGCGCCGCTCGGCTTGCAGGTTACCTCCAAGTGGGGCCTTGCCGGTACCGTGGCATTCACCTGCTCCGGTCTGCCCGCGGGCGCCACCTGCAACTTCACGCCATCACAAGTCACGCTGACGGATGGCTCGTCCGCGTCAACGTCACTGACGATCTCCGATCAAAGGCAGACCGCGCGGTTGTTGCCTTCGTTGCCTCTCTTGGCGGTGATTCTATTGCCGTTACCATTATTGCGGCGGAAAAACTTGGCCGCGACAATGAAGCCGGTCTGCGCCATCGTGGCAGCGGGCCTGTTGTTGTCGCTGTTTCTAGCCGCGTGTGGCGGTTCGTCGAATCCGCCGCCCCCTGCCATGCAACCGGTAACCAGTACTGTTCTGGTAACGGCAACCGCCGGCAAGATTTCGCGCAGTGTTCCGCTAGACCTTACTCTGCAGTAATCGCAGTAAAACAGCACACTGATGGGACGCGCCGGAGCCAGACATGAGACTTCATAGCCGTATCGCAGCTTTAGTTTTCACCCTCGGGACGCTAAGCATAGCCGCCAGCGCATTGGCACAAGGAAGCCCGGGGGATGCACCGCCGCCGGACCCCTGGCCGCGCGGCGTGGACTTGGGCAACGCTCAGGTACTGGTCTATCAACCGCAGATTAACTCGTGGACCGACAATCAACTTAACTTCCGGGCGGCCCTCGCGATCAAGCCCACCGGCGCGAAGGCGGAAACCTTCGGCGTGATCTTCGCCACCGCCCGCACGCAGGTCGACAAGGTGCTGCGTACGGTGACGTTCGAGAATCTCAAGATCTCCAAAATCGACTTCCCCACTCTGCCCAACAGGGGCGCCGCGTATGTGGCGGAACTGCAGACGCAGTTTACGGCCTCGATACGCACCATCTCGCTCGATCGTCTCGACTCCTCGCTCGCACTCGCCGGCATCAAGCCGCCGACGGTCGCCGTTGAGAGTAAACCACCTTCGGTCATCGTCAGCTATTCGCCGGCGATCCTGGTGCCGATCGACGGCACTCCGGTGCTCAAGTCGGTGGCGGATTCGCAATTCCAGCGGATCATCAACACCCGCGCGCTGATCCTGCAACTGCCGGGTCAAGGTTTCTTCATCCACGTCTACGACGGCTGGCTCACAGCGAACTCGCTCAGCGGTCCCTGGGCACAGTCGTTCAATCTTCCGCCCGGCATCGACAGCGTCGCCCAGACCCTGGCCAGTTCCGGCACCGTCGATATGCTCGATGGCGGGCCCAAAGCAAATCCCAAACCGTCGCTCGCGAACGGCGTGCCGGCGATCTACACGAGTTCGGCGCCGGCCGAACTAATCATGTTCAAAGGCCAGCCGGACTTCCAGCCCGTGGTGGGCACCCAATTGTTGTGGGCTTCGAATACGACGAGCGATGTGCTGATCGACATCACCAACAATCTTTATTATGTGCTGATCTCGGGCCGCTGGTTCGATTCCGCTGCCCTTACCGGTCCCTGGACTTTCGTACCCAATAACGCGCTGCCGCCCGACTTTGCGCACATTCCACCGCAAACGCCCGCGGGCGCCGTGCTGCCAACGGTGGCGGGAACACCGCAGGCGCGCGAGGCAGCGATCTCCAACACGATTCCGCAGACGGCCACGATACCCTTCACGAACGGCCCCACCTTCACGCCGAACTTCGACGGGCCGCCGCAATATCTGCCGATCGGCGGCACCTCCCTCTCATATGTCGCGAACTCTTCGGAGCCGGTAATTCAGGTCGCGCCAGACATCTACTTTGCGGTGGTTGCGGGCGTGTGGTTCACCTCCGCGCAGGTCACGGGACCGTGGATCATCGCTCCTTCGGTTCCGGCTGTGATTTATACGATACCGCCCACCTCACCGCTCTACTACGTCACGTATGTGAGAATCTATGAGGCGACGCCGCAGTATGTGTACGTCGGCTACACGCCGGGTTATTTCGGCACCGTGATCTCTCCCTACGGAACGGTGGTCTACGGCACCGGCTATGCCTATTCCCCCTGGATCGGCACGGTGTGGTATCCACCGCCGTATACGTACGGAATCGCCGCCGCACCGGTCTACAATCCCTGGGTTGGGTTTACTTTCGGCTTCGCGGCAGGTCTCGCTACAGCGGCATGGACTGAGCCTTTCTGGGGCGGCTCGTTTTACGCGCCCTCGCACTGGGGTGCCTATCCGTGCTGCGCCTCGGCGAGCATAAATGTCTACGGACACTGGGGCGGCGCGGTTTATTCGGGCACCCACGGCTGGTACGCGGGCGGTTGGGTGTCGGGATCAAGATCCACCTTCTCCGGCTCCGCCACGGCGCGCGGCACCACGGGCAGCATTAATGGCGGTCGCGCAAACAATGGCTGGACCGGCAATGCGTCGCGCGGTTACGACCGCACGTTCAACTCCGCGGCGGGCGGTTCGAGCAACACCTACAACCGCACCGGCGCGACTCCTGCCAGGCCGCAAGCCTACGGGCACACTGGCGCCACTTCGGTCTACAACGCCAACACCGGCAAGACCACCAACTGGGGCTCGGGCAACACCGGCAACGATCGCTATGCGGACAGCAGCGGCAACATCTTTCAGAACAGGGGCGGCAGCTGGCAGCAACATACTTCCGACGGCTGGTCGAGAGCGGCCGGGAATAACTCCTGGGCCGATCAAGAATCGCAGGCGCGCGGCGCCGGTAATGATCGGATGAGCAACTTCTCGAACAGCTTTGGTCGGAGTTTTGGTGGCGGCGAGCGCTTCGGTGGCAATGGCGGCGGGTGGGGCGGCCGCTTCGGGGGATTCAGGCGCTAAAACAGCCGTTCACCAACCTTAATCGGTGGCATCGTCGTCAGACTTTCGCTTGCGGGCCTCTTTGCTACCGCCCTTCAGCACCAGCAAGTCCGCGCCGTCTGCCGTCTCGGTCCGCTTGGCGAGATCTTTGAGCAGACCGGTGTCCGTGAGATCGAGCTTGTGGGAATTCGCCCAATCCGTCTGCGCCGCCTCGCTGAGCCGTCTAACGACACGATGCGCATCCGTCTCGAGGGCGAGTTCGCGCCGTCCATCGAAACTTCCGGGCGACAGGTTGATGGAACCGACGATAGCGCGCCGGTCATCGGCCAGGATCATTTTGGCGTGCAGTCTGAGCCCCTTGAGTGTGTGCACTTTGGCGCCCACGTCGTGCAAGATTCGCAGGCCCCCGACCCCCTCCACCAACTTGTCCTTCTTCAGAGTATGCGGCGGTCGCGCCAAGATATGCAGGCGAACACCGCGCCTCACGGCCCGGACCAGGCGTTCGATGATCACCATATCCTGGTATCGCTCGTTTTGTAGCCAAAGCGAGTGTTTCGCCGAGTCGATGAAGTCGGCGATTCGCTCGCGGCCGTTGTTGGGACACCAAATAAGCTCCGAATGCCGGCTTGGGGTGAATTCTTTGCGCGCCCAGTCAGCCTCGAAGCAGGTAACCATTTCGGCGATTTCTTTCTTGCGGGTCGTCACAACGGCATAGTCGCGTGTAACGGTCAGGTCGCGGGTTTCCCAATTGAAGGACTCGACGAATCCCACCTCCTCGTCGATGACCATTGATTTTTGATGTGTCAGTTGGAACGCGGGATTGCTGTCGCTGACTTCAATCCCTGCGTGCGCCAGCTTATCGTTTGTTTCATCATTCTCGCTTTCCCCGCCCCGCCGCGCGGGATTGAGCATGACCCGCACCTTCACGCCGCGATGTTTTGCCGCAATGACGGCGTTTGTAAGACCGGGATCGGTAAAAAGAAACATCCGGATCTGAATCGATCTTTTGGCAGCCGACAGGGCATCAAGAATTGGCTGCGCGGTATCCTCGGGAAGCACGATCAGAGAATGTGACATGGCGCCTTCAAGAGAATATGTGGAGTGTTATTGCCCAGCGGCATCGGAGGCCGCACTTTCGTACTGGACTCGATGCAACTCGGCGTAAATGCCGCCGAGCTCGAGTAATTCATCGTGGGTTCCCTGCTCCGCCACGATCCCGCCGTCGAGGACGATGATCTTATCGGCATCACGGATCGTGCTGAGTCGATGGGCAATCGTAATCACGGTGCGGCCCCTCATCAGCTTGGAGAGACCCTCCATGACCAGGCGCTCCGATTCAGTATCGAGAGCTGCAGTCGGCTCGTCGAGGATCAAGATCGGGCAATTGCGAATGATGGCCCGGGCAATTCCAATTCGCTGCCGCTGCCCACCCGACAGCGTCAGGCCGCGCTCGCCGACCAGCGTATCGTAACCCTGCGGCATCGCGCTAATGAAGTCGTGAGCGTTGGCAAGCTTCGCGGCCTCGACGATCTGAGCGTCCGATGCGCCTGGGCGACCGTAGGCAATGTTCGATTTGATGCTTCCGTGGAAGAGCACGGTGTCTTGCAATACGAATCCCACTTGACTGCGCAGTGACTCTTTCGTGTATTGCCGCACATCGACTCCATCGATTAGCACGTGGCCTGCATCGACATCGTAGAAGCGCGGGATCAGGCACACAACAGTAGACTTCCCCCCTCCGGTGGTCCCGACCACACCCAGTTTTTGGCCGGCCTCGACGGCGAAAGTCACGTCCTTGAGCACTGGCGCGTCGGGGTCGTAGCCGAATGCGACATGTTGGAAGGAAATGGCGCCCGTTGGAGTCTTGAGGGCCCGGGCATCAGGACGATTCTTGATGACATCGTCGGTGTCCAGAATGCGTTTGATACGCTCGAGTGAAACCGTCGCCTGGGCAATCGCATTGGTATTCTTCGCCAGATCCTGCACCGGCTTGAAGAATTTACTGAGGTACGCCAGAAACACCGTCAACACACCGACCGTCATCGCATCCCTGAGGATCAGCGCGGCCCCGCGCCAGAGAACGACCGCCGTGCAAAGTGCCACGACGACGGAAACAATGGGTGAAAGTAGGGACTTGACGCGTCGCGCATTGAGCGCGGCCGCGACAGTCGCGTGACTGACCTCGCCAAGGCGTGAATCTTCGAGACTCTCCCGGCCGAAGGCCTTGACGACGCGCACCGACTCGAGGCCTTGTTGGACGACGCTCACAATATCGGCCTGATGCAGACGGACCTGGTGGGTCGCCTTCTTCACCGCCTTCTTGAATCGACTCACGAACATGAGCAAAAACGGTGTTACTGCCACGGCGATGAGGGCAAAATCCCAATTGAGCCAGAACATGAGGCCCAGTACACCCGCGATCGTTAGAACATCGACCAGCAGGTCGAGAGTGTTGGATGAGGCAAAATTCTGGACGGTCGCCACATCACTCGTGATGGTGGACAACATGGTTCCGGTCTGCTGCTTATCAAAGTAGGACAACGACATGCGTTGTAGATGATCGTAAATGCGAATGCGCAAGTCATGGGCGACCCACTGGCCCACGCTTTCGGTGTAATAGTTATTGATGTAGGTCGCGATTGCGCCGACAACCGCGATCAAGACCACCCCAATGCCGGCCAGCAGCGCCAAACCGGCCTTACTATCGCCAACCGAGATATCCTTAAGACCTCGTAGCCACTCCGGCAGCGGGTGCGAACCAAGCACACTGTCGATGACGACCTTGAGCGGCCACGGGGACGCAAGACTCATCGCGGTTTCGACCAGCATCGCAATGAGCACGATAACGAGCCCCTTCACATAGGGGCGCACGAGCTCCCGAATCAGCGCGAACATTTCGCGGGAGCCGATGTCCGGCGGTCCGGCCGCCGGCAGGGGCTTGACACTCTGG
Source organism: Steroidobacteraceae bacterium (assembly GCA_035603615.1). Classification (GTDB taxonomy): domain Bacteria; phylum Pseudomonadota; class Gammaproteobacteria; order Steroidobacterales; family Steroidobacteraceae; genus Bog-1198. The sequence goes on from DATNKC010000092.1 coordinate 16,792, forward strand.
CCGTTTACCGGCGCCAATCCGTCGGCGGCCACGGAATTCGTTGCCACGGGCACTTTAGGGCCTCGCTTTTAAGTTTTCTCGAGACGAAAGCAGCATTTCTACCTCCAAATCCCTACCATGCCGTTACCATTGCCATGATATGAGCTTTGCTCACATTCTTGAACTCGCTTTTCTGCGGCTGCCCTGGTGGTGGCACGAAACTGCGTTATTTCAGGGGTTTGAAGGCTGCATTGTGCGGCCTGGACGGCAGGATCGTTAGAATGGCTCTCAGGTTTTGGGCCAAAACTGCCCCTACGACGATCGGTTATTTCAAATCGCGCATGTAACCCTGCAGCGGCCGCCGCCCCTTGTGGATCAGCCCAGAGCCAGCTCCCGTGTCCAGCCGAACGGGTCGGGTGCACGTCGCTCCTGGATGGCCAGAAGCGCCTCGCGCAAATGCTTCGCGATCACATCGGTTTGCCGCAGCTTGTATTCGCGGCCATCGTCTTCCGCCAGCACGGCAATCGGGCTGACGACGGCGGCCGTGCCGCAGGCAAACATCTCAGCGCACCGACCGTTGTCGATGCCCTCGAGCACTTCGTCGAGAGAGATTCGGCGCTCATGCGTTTTGTAGCCGAGGCTTTTTGCCAGCGTGAGCAGTGAGTCGCGGGTGATCCCCGGCAGGATCGCGCCGTCGAGTTCCGGTGTATGCAGCTCTCCGTCCAGGACGACGAAGATGTTCATGCCCGAGAGTTCCTGCAGATAGCGATGCTCATTACCATCGAGCCACAAAGCCACCGTCCGGCCCCGCTCCACCGCTGCATTGGACGCGCGCAGTGAAGCCGCGTAGTTCGCCGCCGCTTTTGCCTCGCCAATGCCGCCAACGGCCGCGCGCACTTCGGCACGCTCGATGACGACCTGCATCGGGCCGGATGCATAGGATTCCACGGGATTGCCGATGACCATGAAGCGGAAGGTGCGCGAATTTCGCAGCATGTAGCCGCTTTCGGTGCCGAACACGAACGGCCGCAGGTACAAGGAGCGTCCCGATTGCGTCGGCATGATGGCGCTGCACGCGTCTGCCACCGAACTGATGCCCTGAAAGAAAAGTGCCTCGGGCACGATGGGAATCGAGAGCCGGGACGCCGACCGTTGCAGGCGCTTGCAGTTCGCATCGGGGCGAAAAAGATTGGGCCGACTGTGCCCTACGCGATAAGCCTTCATGCCCTCGAAGACCAACTCGGCGTACTGCAGGGCGCGCGCCCCCGGCCACAGCTCGATCGGGCCATAGGGCAACAGGCGCCCCCTTTCCCACCGGCCCTCGCGCCACTGTACATCGAACATCACCGGCGCGTTGACCAGGCCGAAGCCGAGGCTCTCGGGCAGCTTGAAGCGCTCGATCGCCTCGGGCACTCTCGGGTCGATGTCGTAATCGTTCATGCCACGGTACTTAGCTCAGAAGCGGTAACTCGCCTGTGTTCCGATGGTCATTGGCTGCAGGGTCGAAATACGCGTCAACGGCCCGATGTTGAAGCTGAAGCTCGTATTGTTCGCGGACACCCAGGGTATTTTGTTGGTGAGATTGTTCACGAACAGCGTAGCGGTCCAGCGATCCGCACTGACTCCGATGCGAAAATTCGCCATGCCATAGCCGGGAAGCTGGATGACTGAGTAGGACTCGTCCCAGGACGAACCCGTGTACGAACCGTCAAGCCGCGCCTTCATGGTCAGGTTGCCGATCGGTTGAGAGTACTCGAGCGCGGCGCTGGCCGTCTCCTTGGGCACATTGAGGATGGGGACGCTGGTGCAGCCGTTGGCACCACAGCCGGGAAAGCTGTACCCGGAGTTGGCAAGTGATCCGACATAGCTCGGGTTCACGCTGGTGATATAGGCCCGGGTCCAGGTCCCCGCCAGGGAGAACGTCCAGTGCTCCGTAATCTTCGCCGCGATTTCGATCTCGGGTCCGTAGCTGCTGCCATCGCCTGCGTTGGTTGTGTACTGGGTACCGCACGAGAGCAAGGCGGTTTGTTGGACCTTGTCCCATTTGATGTAGTAGATATCGGCGTTCACCCTGATCCGATTATCAGCGAGCAGCGCCTTCTCGCCGGCCTCGTAATTCCATACGGTATCGGGGTCGAATGAGGCAGGGCCGCCTTCGGGGCAGGCGCTCAAGGGAATCGTCATGTTCGCCCCACCGGGGCGAAAGCCCTTGGAGGCCGAAACGTAGGTCGTCAGATTTTGGTTGGGCATCCAGGCCACGTCGGCGCGCGGGATCACGCCGCTCGCAGATGCGAAGTTGCCCGGCGGATTCGGGAGAGGTTGCGCTTGCGGGGTAAAGAAGTAACCCCACTCATTGTTGAAGGCGGACGTGTCGTAGCGGAAATAGCGCAGACCGCCCTCAACCTTGAACGTCGGGGCAAACTGCCAGGAAGCGTCGGCGAAGACCGCTTTCTGAGTGATCTCATACAGATTGTTGATGCCGAAGGTCAACCCCGACGGATTGTTCATGGGCGGCGTCAGGAACTGCGACAGCTCTGCGATGTAGGGGGCGTTCTGCTGCTCGATGAAGGCGGAATTCAGGCGGCTGTAGAAAAGGCCCGTGACCCAGTGAAGCGTGTCGCTGTTCGAGGAATTCAAGCGCAGCTCCTCAGTCCACTGATGCTCCGGCTCCGCTTCATAGATGGGCGTTTGGATGTACGTGGGCATGCCGACCGCGGCCTGTTCCGCGGGGGTTACCAGAAACGACTCCAGGGTCCAGGAAGTCGCTTCCGAGGCGTCCTGTACCTGCTCCATGTGACGGTTGAAATAGCCCGTCGCGTTCGTCAGCTTGGCGAAACCGAGATCCGCCTCCACGGTCGCGGAGAACAGGTCCACACGATCGTCGATCGATTCGCCGACCGGGTACGGCTGAAAGTGCGTCAAGTACGCAGGTCCGGGCGGCGAATCGAACTCGTCATAGCCGCCCTGGGTCGAGTGCTGGCTGAGCGCGAGCAGGTTGATATGCCACTCATTGCTCGGCTGTATGAGCAATTCTACGCGCCCGGAATACGTATGCGCGTCGTTCACGTCGGGGATGATCTGCGTGGCCGGCGTGGCCGCCACGTTGCCGCGCGTGAAAGGCGGTCCATCGGGCGCGAGCACGTCTGCCGGGAACGGGCTCACCACCGTCCGGCTGATCCAACCGCTACGGTAGTCGTACGAGCCTACCGCGCGGACCGCCCAGTACTCGCTAGTGGAGTAGTTGACCATGAAGTTGCCGCCGCCGTTGGCACGCCCGCCATCGGTGTGCGAGAGCGTTGCATCCGTGGAGCCCGTGATGGTGTTGAGCTGGGGTGCATTGGGAATCAGTTTGATGGTACCGCCCATCGAGCTCGCTCCGTAGAGCGTTCCTTGCGGTCCGCGCAGCACCTCGACGCGGTCCAAATCGTACAGATTCGGGTCGATCACGACCTTGCCTATCTGCCCCATGGCGGGGGGAGAAAGCGGAATATCCCCCAGATAGAAACCCACGGTCGGCGAGTTGCCACCATTTGAGGCGATACCGCGAGCCTCGAACTCGGTCTGGTTCGGACCCGAGCTGCGCATGGAGAGTCCGGGGACGTCACGTGCGACTTGTTCGAGTGAGGTGATGCCGCTGCTCTCGAGCTGGCTGCCGGAGATCGCGGACATACTGATGGGGGTGCTCTGCGCCGTGGACTTATAAGTCTCAGCGGTCACCACGATCTCCTCGAGTGTGGAATTGTCCGCCGGAGCCGGTGACGAACCCGGCTGCGGACCCTGACCGGCGGTGTCGCCGGCAGCTGCCGGGGCGGCGCCGAGGGCGACGCAGAGCACGGAAAGAGCACACACCAGCGAGCCGCCGATTTGCTTGTTCTTCGACATAGGTTTTCTCTCCCAAAGGGCGCGCACTGCATCCCGTCAGCGAAACGCGGCCCGATGCTTCAGGATAGTAGTGCGCTGCAGACCGAATGTGCTTTCAAAGACGCGACATGACTACCGCCTTTTTGAAAGAATCTTCTGCCGTTTTGAGATTTTTTAGCAGATACTTCTGGTGTTGACCGTCACCAAGATGAAGGCATATGAACAGCTCTACCCTCCCTGCCACCGGCGCAGCGATCCGGCTCGATGACCTCGACCACCGGATCCTGGATGAGCTTTCCCGCGACGGGAGGCTCTCGAATACCGACCTGGCGCACCGTATCGGACTCTCGCCGTCGGCGTGCTGGACACGTGTGCGCGCGCTAGAAGAGAACGGAGTGATCAAGGGCTACGCGGCGATCATCGATCGCGCCGCCGTCGGCCTGCCCGAGACGATCATGGTCGAAGTGACACTCGAGAAACAGAGACATACCGGCAATGTCCTGGATGCGTTCGAGAAGGCGATAGCCAACTTGCCCCAGATTATCGAGGCGGCGCTGGTGACGGGAGATTTCGATTACTACCTGAGGGTCGCCGCCGCAAGCACGACCGACTACGAGCGCTTCTTGAGGGAGAAACTCTATCGCATTCCCGGCGTGCGGCAGGCGCGCTCAATCTTTGTTTTGCGGGAGATGCGCGGACATCCACATAAGATGTGAGCGCCCCGATGATCAGCGGTGCGCACTCGGTGGCCGATCAGGGAGTGATCGCTATGACGCGTGCCGGGAATCCGGTGCCCGCCTCCTGCTTCGGCCACATGACGATGATGATCGCACCGGCTTCCGGAACCTGGTCCAGGTTCGCGAGCATTTCGATCTGGTAGTGATTGAGTCCGAGGATGTAACTCTCGAGGGAATAATCATCCTTGGTGGTGGCGAGTCCCGGATCCGTATCCGTGGTCTCATGCCCGGAGGCGGTGATGCCGCGCTCCTCATACAGGAGCTTCAGCACGGGCTTGCTCCAACCCGGGTAATGCGCCACGCCGGCCGCATCGAGATTTTGCATTGCATCTTGATTAGGCCAGCGCTTGGACCAATCGGTGCGCATCGCGACGAATGCATGCGGCGGGATGCGGCCATGCCTCGCCTCCCAGGCCTGCACGTCCTCCACGGTGACCGTGTAATCCGGGTTCTTGGCAACCTTGGCGTGCACGTCGAGCACAACGAGCGGCAGTACCATTTCCGTCGGCGGGATCTGATCCACCGTGCGCAGCCCTTCGTGGAAGTGGGCGGGCGGATCGATGTGCGTACCCCATTGTCCGACGTGAGTGAATTGCTGCACTTTGAAGCCGTCCTTCCTGATCGTATACAGCGTGGTAACGGTCTCCTCGCCGAATCCCTTCCAGTGCGGACTGTTCGGACCAAAGGTGTGGGTGAGGTCGACGAATCGCTTCGACGCGAGCACCGCGTAAGTTTCATTCAGGCTGGGTGTCGCAGTCGGATCCGCAATGGCGAGCGTCGCAAAAAGTGGCGCGGACGATAAGAGGATCGCAGCGGCTCGTATGGTCTTCACTTCACTCCCCCATCCCTCAGGTCAGAGAAACGCCGGATCTATCGCGACGTCGAGCGCGGTCACGAGACGGTTGGTTTCGTTCGCGAGACCGACGATCGCCAGTAGCTCGGAGTACTGCGACTCCGTCATACCTTGCTTCCGGGCCGCAGCACCGTGGGAAGCAATGCAATAGTGGCAACCATTCGACGCACTCACTGCCACGTACAGCAGTTCCTTGGTCAAGGGCGGAAGCGTCCCCGGTCCCATGACCTCCTTGATATTGGCCCAAATACGTTTCAGTGTCGCTGGATCATGGGCCAGCACCTTCCAGAAGTTGTTGACCCAATCCGTCTTGCGCGTCGCCATGATGTCGTCATAGACGGCGCGCACCTCGGCGCTTGCGTCCACGTACTCGATAGGTTGCCGTTTTGCAGTCATAGGGATCCGTCGCAAATACTGGGGTCTCGCTGAAAACTAGCACCTCTTACGCCGTCATTCCAGATCCGTGACGATTAGGTCTGGGATCAATTAGGTTCATGCAGTGTTCGGTTAGCTCTTCCTCCGTTGCAGAGCACCCGGGTCAACAGCGTGGATGCGCTCGCCCCATTGGTTGTCTGGCACGCCGATGACAGCACCTGAGTCCGATCTCCATTGCCGCCATGCGTGGGGTACCGAGAATCACGGTGTCCAAACCAACCGTGGGCGACCGCTCATTGGCGCGGTTGTTCTATTCACATTTCTCGGCATAATGATATCCGGCCGGAAAGCGCTTGGATCCTAACGAGCAGAAAGAGCGGGCACCCGGTTTGTATTGATTGATCGTCGGAGGGAATCGATGATGGGAATACGGCAGCTTGGGTTCGAGCCTGAGGCGCCTAGGCATCTAGGCTAACCAGAATTCAATATGAAACTGGGTTCGACGCGCGATTGGGCGGGGCCGATTTTGGGCGCGGCTCTGCTGTTGGGCGGGGCTGCTGGCCTCGCCTACAAGATCATCAGCGGCTATCGGCATCCTTCGCCGGACGCCTTTTTCAGCGTCCAGGACCAAAATAAACCGTCCGCGACCTCCGTTGCGGACCACACAATACAGGCAGCGACGCTTCCCGCGGATGTTCCGGCGCAGCAACAGATCGCCGCCGGTGCCGCGCAGACAGCGCCCATGACCGCCGCACCGCCGCCCAACGCAGCCACGCCACCGGCCGCACAAGG
>DATNKC010000093.1:0-6492 GCA_035603615.1 Steroidobacteraceae bacterium
CTTCGCCGGCTATGTACTCGGCGAGACACCCCAGACCTATTTCTTGTACCTCATGCACAAGGAAGGGGTGGGCTATCGGCTCGGCACCTCGCAGGTATATACCGAAGGTCAGGCCAGGCCCATGGTGGGCTTCAAGCAACGCGCCCTGCAGGAACATGCCGACGCGCTGTGGATCGTCCGCACCCACACCAGCGAGAACGAAGCACGCATCGACGAGGTGCTGACATCGCTGCGCTTCGGCCTGCCGACCTGCCCGTTCATTCCACGCAAAGGCAAAGCTCGCAACGGTTTCGTACACGATGCCGGCCATCTGCGGCGGATATTCAGCTCGTTGGATACTTTGGGATCTGCGGAACGCCTGCTGGAGGAAGTGGGTCTGGACATCGACCGGCCGCACCACCAGCCACAGGGCCGCAATTCCAACCGTCGCAACATCGTCATCACGCTGTGCGGCGACCGGCGCGGCGGCACACCCACGCATCGTATTTCCGTGGTAGGCGTCTCTGCCAAGGACCGCGCGGTCCTCGAGGCCATGGGTCTTAAGTGTAGTGCCGCCAAGGCGCTTGGTCCCAGTTGGCGCTTCGAGACCGTGCGCGCCGACTTCGGCGAACTGATGTCGATTGCACGCGCCATTCGCGAGCGGCTCGACGGCCGCTACGTCCTTCAGGGGCACATGCTCGAGAAGTCATTGCCCTTCATTACGGCGGCGAGCATCCGCAACGGCATGGTCATGGTGGTTGATTCCGGCCGGTTCGACGTGGTGGAGCGCATCGAGTACGAGACCTACGATGCCGAGGTCTACGACATCAACGTCGAGCGCACTCATAACTTCATCGCCGGCGGCATCGTCACGCACAATTCGATCTACCGCTGGCGCGGCGCGCGCGTCGAGAACTTGAATCAATTCCGCCGCGATTTCCCCGGGGCGGTGCTCTACAAGCTGGAACAAAATTACCGTTCCACCGGGACGATTTTGAAGGCCGCCAACGCCTTGATCGCCAACAACGCCGGACGTCTCGGCAAAACCTTGTGGACCAGCGGCGAAGATGGCGAGCGGGTCAAACTCTATGCCGCCTTCAATGAGCGCGACGAGGCGGATTTCGTCGTCAACCGCATCCGCGAATGGGTGGCGCGCGGCGGTGCACGACGCGAGGTCGCCGTGCTGTATCGATCCAATGCACAGTCGCGAGTTTTTGAAGAAGCCTTTCTGAATGCGCGCATGCCCTATCGGGTCTATGGCGGTCTGCGGTTCTTCGAGCGCGCCGAAATCAAGGATGCCTTGGCGTATCTGCGTCTGGCCGCGAGCCGTGCCGACGACACCTCGTTTGAACGGGTCGTCAACCTGCCGGTACGCGGCATCGGCGCCAAGACCATGGACCTGGTGCGCGACACTGCGCGCGCCAACAACACCTCGTTGTGGAACGGCGCGATCGGCGCGCAGGCGGCACTGCCGCAACGCGCCGCGCAGGCGCTGCAGGGCTTCATGGAGTTGATCGACAGGCTGGCGCGCGAAATCAACGGTCTCGAGCTGCACGAACAGGTCGATCATGTCATTCAGATGAGCGGACTGATCGAGCACTTCAAAAAAGAAAAAGGCGAACGCGGCGAAGGGCGGATCGAGAACCTGTTGGAACTCGTCAGCGCGGCCCGAGGCTTCTCGCCGGAGACCGAGGCTGAAGCCGAACTCTCGCCGCTCGAGTCCTTTCTCTCCCATGCCGTGCTCGAGTCCGGCGAGGGACAGGCGGACCCCTATGATGACTGCGTGCAGATGATGACCCTGCACTCAGCCAAGGGACTGGAATTCCCGGTGGTATTTCTCGCGGGCATGGAGGACGGCCTGTTTCCGCATCAGCGCTCGGTGGCAGACCTCGCCGGATTGGAGGAGGAGCGCCGGCTTTGCTACGTGGGCGCCACGCGCGCCATGCGCCATCTCTATGTCACCTATGCCGAACAGCGCCGCCTTTACGGCGTCGATACCTATGGCCAACCATCGCGCTTCATCAGCGAATTCCCGCCGGAACTCATGGAAGAGATACGGCCGCGCTTGCAGGTGTCCCGACCGGTGTTCGTGAAGCGCAGCAGCACGCTCGAGGAGACGCCCGCCGCGGGGATGCGCATGGGCAGCCGCGTGCGGCACTCCAAATTCGGGGACGGGGTGGTCTTGAATTTCGAGGGAAATGGACCGCATGCTCGTATTCAGGTCAATTTTGAGAGGCAGGGCACGAAGTGGCTGATGCTCTCCTATGCCAATCTCGAGGTCGTGTAGAGTGAGACCGCAGTGAAAATCATCATTTTAGGCGCCGGACAAGTCGGCCGCACGGCGGCGCAGCACCTCTCTCGCGAGGAAGCGAATGATGTGACCGTCGTCGACCACAATGAAGAGATATTGCGGGATCTTCAGGATCGTCTCGATATCCGCACGGTCAACGGCAACGGCTCGAGCCCGCGCATTCTCGAGGCCGCCGGAATCGCCACCACTGACATTCTCGTGGCGCTCACCAACAGCGACGAAGTCAACATGCTGGCTTGCCACATTGCGTGGACTTTGTACCGCACGCCGAAGAAAATCGCGCGCGTGCGCTCCGCCGACTACACCGAGAGAGACCGCTTGTTCGGTGAGAACGGCGTCGCGGTCGACGTCTGGATCAGTCCGGAACAGCTGGTGACGGAGTACGTCGCCCGGCTGATTCGCTACCCCGGTGCACTGCAGGTGTTGGATTTCGCCGATGGCCGGGTGCGCTTGGTCGGCATCCGCGCGTTGCAGGGCGGACCGTTGGTGGGCCAGACCTTGAGCACCTTGCGCGAGCACATTCCCTCCGCCGACGCGCGCGTCGCCGCCATCTATCGGGCCGGCAAGAGCGTCAAGCCCGAGGGCACGACGGTCATCGAGGACGGCGATGAGGTGTTTTTTCTGGCCGCGCGCGAAAACATCCGCATCGTGATGAAGGAATTGCGCCGCGAGGAGGCGCCTGCGCGGCGCGTGGTGATCGCCGGCGGCGGCAACATCGGCCTGCGGCTCGCCAACGAGTTGGAAGGCAAGAACCAGGTCAAGCTCATCGAGCGCGACAGCAAACGCGCGCGGCGCGTTTCCGAGCAGTTGAAAAGCACTACCGTGCTGCATGGCGATGCGGCCGACGAGGAATTGCTGCTCGAGGAAAATATCGATAGCGCGGATGTCTTCGCGGCGCTCACGAATTCCGAAGAGGCGAACATTTTATCGGCCATGCTCGCCAAACGCCTGGGCGCGCACAAGGTCATGGCGCTGATCAACAAGCCTTCCTATGCCGAACTCATCGAGAGCGGCTCGATCGATGTGGCGATCTCGCCGCAGACTGTCACGATCGGATCGTTGCTGGCGCACGTGCGGCGTGGCGATGTGGTGCGCGTGCATAGCTTGCGCCGGGGCGCGGCCGAGGCGCTCGAGGTCGTGGTGCATGGCGATGCCGACAGTTCGAAGGTGATCGGCCGGCGCATCGAGGACATCGCGCTGCCCGAGGGTACGACGCTCGGCGCCGTGGTGCGAGGCGATGAGGTCATCATCGCGCATCACGACACCACCGTGCAGCCCGACGATCATTTGATTTTGTTCCTCACCGATCGCCGTCACATCGAAGCGGTCGAAAAACTCTTCCAGGGCTCCGCCTCCTTTTTGTGAAAGACATTTTACTGCCGGTCGCGCACGTTTTCGCCCTCGTGATGATGGTGTTCGCGGCGACCATGCTGGCGCCCTTGATTCTGGCGGTCTGGGGACTGGATGAGGCCCTCAAGTCCTTCATCATTTCCGCCTTGGCGACTTTCGTTCTCGGCGCGCTGCTGTGGCTTGCCACCCGGCGCTTCAAGCGCGAGCTGAAAACCCGCGACGGGCTGATGCTGGTGGCGCTCACATGGGTGCTGTTGCCCGCGGTGGCGGGATTTCCGCTATGGGACTACTTGCCGATCAATTTCACCGACGCCTACTTCGAGGCAGCCTCCGGCCTGACCACCACCGGCGGCACGGTGCTCTCCGGACTCGAATTTCTGCCCCGATCCATCAATCTCTGGCGCCATCTTTTGAGCTGGATAGGAGGCATGGGCATCATCGTATTGGCCGTGGCCATCCTCCCCATGCTCGGCGTCGGCGGCATGCAGATTTACCGCGCCGAAATGCCCGGGCCGATGAAGGACAGCAAGCTCACGCCGCGCATCGGGCAAACCGCAAAGCTGCTATGGGCCGTTTACACCGGATTGACCGCCGCCTGCATTCTCTGCTTGAGATTCGCGGGGATGAACTGGTTCGATGCGGTATGCCACGGCTTTTCCGCGCTGTCGCTCGGCGGCTTCTCCACCTATGACGCCAGCATCGGCCACTTCAATTCGCTGCCCATCGAGATGGTGCTGACCGCCTTCTCGATTCTGGCGGCGCTCAACTTTGCCACGCATTTTCTTGCCTGGAGCCAGCGCGGCGTCAAGGCGTACTTCCGCGACGCCGAAGCCAAGGCCATCTTGGGGGTTTTGGCGGGCAGCTGCATCGGCGTATCGCTGTTCTTGTTCTACAAGGGCACCTATCCCGACTACCCCTCCGCGCTTCGCAACACCCTGTTCAATTTGGTCTCAATCGCCACCGACAGCGGACTGCATACCCAGGATTATTCGCGCTGGCCGATATTTGCGCCGATGTGGATGATGTTCTTGAGCTGTATCGTGGCAAGTTCAGGATCCACCGGCGGCGGCATCAAGATGATCCGCACGCTGGTGCTCGCCAAACAAGCGCATCGCGAATTGAATCAGCTGGTGCATCCGAACATGGTGCGGCCGCTGAAGGTCGGCGGAACGGTGATCGCCAATCGCGTGGTGTTCGCGGTGCTGGCCTTCGTGTTCTTGTATTTCATGAGCATCGTGACGCTGATATTCCTGCAGCTCGCGAGCGGCTTGGACTTCATGACCTCGTTTTCAGCCATCATCGCCTGCATCAATAATGCGGGTCCCGGCTTAGGGCTGGTCGGACCCGGCAGCAACTACGGTGTGCTGACCGATTTTCAGACCTGGGTTTGCTCCGCGGCGATGCTCTTGGGCCGGCTGGAAGTGTTCACCATCCTGGTGCTGTTCACGCCCACCCTTTGGCGAAAGTAAGGCATCCCACGGATCGTCGATCAGGATAGTTGCGCAAGGAAAGCGTCAATGGCCGCAAGGCACTCCGGCTCGTCCAACAAGGGCACATGCCCACGCTGCGCCACTTCGAGCTGCGCAAGCTCGGGATTTTCGGCTTTCATTTTGGCGAAGGTGGCAGCGCTCAAGATATCGGACTGCGCGCCGCGGATGGCCAGCATCGGAATTCCGCGCAGCGCTTTCCAGAACGGCCATAAATTCGCGGTCGCCGCGGGTGCCGCGCGCAGCATTTCTCCGATCATCGGATCGGCATCGACCTTGAGGCCGCCCTTCTCGTCTTCCCGATAGCCACGGCGCGCGAGCGCCGACCATCGCTCCGTCGAGAGATTCGGCCAGGCGTCGCCGAACATGCTTTGAGTTTGTGCAATCGCATCGTCCCAATTCTTCGGCGGCGGCAGTCGGCCGGCGTAACCCTTGATGCGCTCGAGTCCTTTGGGATCGACTTCCGGCCCCATGTCGTTCAATACCACGCCCGATACCCGGTCGCGATGACCCACTGCCATCATCATGGCCAGGAGGCCCCCCATCGAGGTACCGATCACGGCCACCCGCTGCGCAGCCACGGTATCAATCAGAGTGAGGATGTCCTGAAGGTAGATCGCCGGCTGATAGTTCTGCGGGTTGGGATCTCGCGCAGACAGTCCCCGCCCGCGCACGTCCGGAACGATGACCCGATAGTGCCGCTGCAAATGGGGAGCGAGCTCTTCGAAGTCGCGGCTGTTGCGCGTCAGCCCGTGCAGGCAGAGCACCGCTCGGGCAGAAGGCTGCGGGCCTGGGTAAACTCGCGCATAGAGCTTGAGTCCGTCGTGGCTGGAGCAAAAATTGTCTGTGTAGGATGGAGGCAAGGTCTTTAGGTCCTTTGGTGGAATGACCGCGATCGGCGCGCATCTTCCCAAATCCTGGAAGTGAGCGCTAATGGGGGCACCGAAGGCATTCTGACACGTCAAACCCCCCATTCTTGGCGTGTTTTGACCACCAATGGCCATATTTCTGCAATTAATTGAATATATTTTCCCATTTTGTAGTGATTTATATCGAGAGTCGTTGATTTACGAAATACACCGACATGTTTTATCTCAGTTCCGGATTTATGGAATAAACCGCCCCATTAGAGAGTCAATTGTGTTGAAAAGTGGAAATCTGAGGCCCAATGATTGCTCTATTGCAGCGCGTTTCCCACGCTGAGGTCACCGTGAGCGGTAAATCCGTGGGTGCCATTGGCCCGGGATTACTGGTTTTGGTGGGCGTTCGGCCCACCGATGATGAGGTGAGCGCGAGGCGCCTGCTCGCGCGGCTGCTCCGATATCGGGTCTTCCCGGACGGGGCTGGAAAGATGAACCTGGGCCT
>DATNKC010000094.1:0-2229 GCA_035603615.1 Steroidobacteraceae bacterium
AGAGCGCAGCGCCGCGCTCAACACCACGGTCGCCGCAGACCAGCGCGCCTTGGATATCAACGTCGACGCGTATCGGCACGGGCTTGTTACCTACGTCACCGTTCTCACCTTGCAGCTGCAAACGGTTCAGGCCCGGCAACAGCTCGCGCAGGCCGCGTTGACCCAGATTATCGATCTGATAAAGCTGTACAAGGCGTTGGGGGGCGGGTGGGAGGCGTCGACCGCGCCATAGGAAACTCGTATCTTGGCACTGTGAGATTGAGCGGCCGCCCGTTCACACGGGCCGCTCAAACTCACGGTGCCGGAGCACGATCAATATCACCGCGCCGAAGTCTCCAGCGGATATCCGGCCTCCCGCCACGCCTTGATCCCGCCGTCCAGCGCGACCGCGCCTGAAAATCCCATCGTGCGAAGCGTCGCTGTCGCCAAAGTGGAGATGCGTCCAAGCTCACAGCAAACCAGAATCCGCCGGGTCGGGTCCTTGAGCTCGTCGTTCACGCGAAGCTCCAGCTGTCCGCGCGGCAAGTGAAACGCCCCCGGGACATGCCCGCTCTCGTAGGCGTCGCGTTCGCGCACATCCAGAACGATCATGTCGTCACGGTGGCTTTCGATGTTCGCCTTCAGTTGCGCCATCGACATGAACGGAACGGAGGCGGCCGCATCGGAGAGCATCTGCGCGACGGTTTTTCCGCCGCTCATGTTGGTACGCAGCGCTTCGGTAACATGCGTGGGCATCGTGAGATTCAGGCTCTGCATCATGTCGATGAAAGCGCCGCGCTCGCGCTTTTGTAGGCGCGGATTTTCTGCGAGCTCTTGAGCAATGGTCGAGTGGCTGCGGCCTTTGTATTCATGCGCGGGAAATACCATCAGCGCTGGATCGAGTTTGAGCACACCCTGGAACAGACTTTCGTGCAACGCTGCGGCGTCGCCGCTCGGTAAGTCGGTGCGGCCGGTCGCCCCGATTAATAGCGTATCCCCCGTGAAGACGCGATCTTCGAGGCACAGGCACATGGAATCGCTGGTATGTCCGGGGGTGTACAACGATTGCAGGCGCAGGCGTCCCACCACCAATAAATCACCACCCTCGAGGCGCAGGTCGATGAAAGGCGCAGGACTCGCGCGGTGCATGACGACCGGCGCGTCGAGCTGATCCGCGAGCTGCCGCGTCGCGGAGAAATGATCGGCATGCGTATGCGTGTCGATGAGATAACGAAAGCGCAGACCATGACGCGCCGCCAGTGCGATGTAGCGGTCGATTTGGCTGAGCTCGGGATCAATCAGCGCTGCGGCGCAGGATTCCTCGCAGCCGACCAGGTAGGAGCGGCAACCCCCGCTGGAAATGGACTCAAATATCATGAGCGCTCCTGAACCATCGTCTTCCCGCGCCGCGGGCGTCTTTTGGCTTTGATTTGAACGCCTTAGCTTCGTTCCAGTGGCCGAATTCTAACACGTGCCGGGCGGCAGCTTAGGCGGGCTCCTACCGTTCGCGACCCGCCTTTGCCGCTCGCGCCGTAGATCTCGCGGTTTGGCGCACATCCAAACAGGGCGCCTGGCGACTCTTTACAGTGCGCCCATAGTCAAACGCAGGGAGATACCCATGAAAATCATCTTCAACGCCAGTGCCCTATTCCTCTCATTGATCCTTGCTCTGATTCCCTTTGCCGTGATCGCGGTCGACGACTCGGCCACGGTCAAGGCGGAGGTGATCCAAGCGAGTTAATCGAAATTTGAAGGCGCGCGCTGCGCGCCGGCGACAGGGGTCGCCGATTTCTTGTGATGTCTTGTGAACACTTTGGAGACTACCGTGAACTACCGATCAATCATTCGTTTTACTTCCGCCGCCGTCTTGACGCTGTCAGCCGCGCAGGTTTTTGCAGGCGACTTCTTTGAGGACAAAGGCGTCGCACTGAACAGCTACGACGCGCTGTCCTACTTTACGACTTCACCGGACCCGATCCAGGGCAACAAAGAGCTGAGCTTCGACTACAAGGGGTCTAAGTTCTACTTCATTACCTCGAATCACCTGCGCACGTTTGCGAGCGATCCGGCTAAGTACGCACCGCAGTATGACGGCTTCGACGCCTTCGGCGTCTCGCAGGGCCGCAAAGTGGGCGCGCACCCGCGCGTGTTTGCCGTCGTCGATGGCAAGCTCTACATGTTCGCCGATCTCGAGTCCCGCAAAAACTGGAAGAAAGATATTCCCGGCAACATAGCTCGTGCATCTGAGCA
>DATNKC010000095.1:0-5728 GCA_035603615.1 Steroidobacteraceae bacterium
GCGGGCAGCACGTATACATCGTGGCAACAGGACACGACAGGGGTCCAGTTTAATTTCGGGTTCGACCTTCAGAACTCGGCCTCGGTTTCCTTACCCGTGACGCCCGAGCAAATCTATCTTTGCTTCGTAGAGGTCTTCGCCCAGGCCATGGGCTGCGGATGGCCGGGCAGCTTGGCGAGCGCCATGGCATCGGCGACCATGCCGTCGATGAGCTTTGAGTTCGTGCCGCTGGTGGTGGCTGATCCATAGCGCCGATGGACTAGCGGTTGCGGAGTTTTTCCTGTAGCCACACCTTGATCAAGGATTGATAGGGCGCGTCTCTGGGCTCATGGGCTTTATCGGCTTTCTTCAGTCACTCGAACGCACCGAAGCAATAAGGAAACCCAGCGCTGCGCCGATCAAGATGCCGGAGGCGAAAGCCGTTCTCGGATATCCGGTGATGTAGTCGTCTGCGATTCCGGCGTAGTGCCGCACCTGCGCGGCCGTGCTCTTGCCTTGTCTCGTCAGTGCGGATTTCGCCTCGGACATGGTTGATTCGACTTGCGCACGCAACTTGTCTAGTTGCGGGCCGTGTTCATCATCCAGTCTTGCCAAGAGTTCTTCGACCTCGTTAACGAGCTGTTCGAATTTTCGGGAATTATTCAAGCGTTGTTTTTCTCACTGTTTTGGAAGGTGATAACGTTGCGCCGTGAGCGTGAGGCGTGTAAGTCGCTCACAGACGCAAATTAGGTAGGTCGACTCTTACATCGGAAGACAAAGAGAAGGCGGCCCGCGGTAAACGGGAGTACCTAGCCCGCGCTCAACGGCCCGCGAACTGCTCCATCATGAGACCGGTGCCGCCGCGGGTGACGTGGGCAACGATTGCGGTGCGCCGATGAATTTTCGTAACCAAACCCAAGTTAATCGCGAACGCCAGCTGCACCTGCTGCCCTTTGCGCAGGCCCAGATTTTCCGTCTCCACGAAGACGCCGTTGGCGCTCAAGTTTTTGGCTTTGCAGATTCGGCTTTTACGGCCGGACATGACCACGTACACAGTGGTGCGCGCGCGGTGGCGGGTGTGCAATCGACGCTCCATCCGTACGACTCTTCCGTTGGAATGTTATTTGGAATGCCATTATGCACATCGCGCTGGCGATAGCGAAGGGGTCACGCGATCGGCAAGATATTGTCAGCCGCCGAGCCGATAAGTAAAATGCGGCCCCAAGGCGGTCATGATCGGCTCTGGGCCTTTAGGCGACGTCTTTTCGCCGGATGGCGAGCTGTTCGGGAGCTTCTATCCCCATTTTGACCCGCCGGCCCGTTCCGCCGAGCAGCGTGATCTGGATTGGACCATTCGCAAATAATTGCGCCATGGTCATATTGGCGTCAACGCCGTCCGCAGGCTGTATGACGATTGATTCATCGGCTCGACGGCTGAGTACTAGCATAGTTAGGCTCGGGCAAGCTCGCGCAGCGCCCTGGCGAAGGTCTTGCCTTGCGGGTCATAGGTGACCGACGGTCCGCCACGGACGATGTCGATCAGTTGACGGATTTGGTGGCGGCGCACGTGAATGATGTGGCCATTGACCTCGTTCGCGGTGCGACAGCCGGCCATGACATCCATCAGGCTGCGCCAGCGCTCGGCGACGCTGGCCGCAATTCCCGGACTCGTTGGACTCGCGCAGAGCGCACGGCGTTCTTGATCCAGCTTCTCGATGGCTTCAAGAACCCGAATTTTTTCGGCGGTGTTTTCTTCGACTGCCCGGGGAGAATCCCCGGTCAGGGCGGTTTTCTCTGCGGCCAGAGTGGCAGCCAGGACACGCGCAAGTTCGATCTCGCGATCCAATAAATCTTCGAGACGGCGGCGGGCATCCTGAATCATGGGGTTACTTCAGGCCGCGCTCGTACTGCAACATTTTGCCCGCGACTCGGCCCGCGTTGACTGTGTACGTGCCTGAGCTGATGGCCTGCTTCGCGGCGGCCACTTTGTCGGCATTCACAACCGGAGTCTTGGCGACGGCTTCTTCGATCTTTTGCAAGGAGCGCGCGGAATCGGTCAGGGTAACGTGATCGCCGGTTTGGGCCGCTGTGGCCACCGTGGAACCCTCGCCCTGCGACTTGTCAGCTACAACGCCGTTGCTGCTCGAGCCCGTGGGCTTCGAGACCGGCTCGGCTGTTGATATTCCACCGATTTTGTCACTCACCGAAATCTCCTAAGGGCTGCGCTCTAGCCCATACATGGTTATCGTCAGGGATTGGATGAACTTTAACGATTCGCCCCAACACCACCCGTCACCCTCCTTATCGGCTGTGACGTGGATCACTAAAGGGTCATTGCAAAATAATTTCCACGACTTGTTCGGAACGGGCGATTCCTTCGACGATCTTGCCAGATGACAGATTCTGGACCTTAACTCTCTGATTCATCAGGCCATCGCTCAAGGCCCGGCCCGCCATGCGCACGCTCACCCCACCGGCATCGGCCAGCAGGGTCACGGATTGACCTCTCTGCACCACCTTCGGAGCGGTGAGCTGCTGATTGGTGATATACGCGCCCCCGGCGATCGGCCGGCTGGCAATGAGTCCATCCGCGATGGCCGGATCATCCAAAAAGCCGAGGGGCAGCTCCGACACATCGTGTTCCTCAATTTTGAGGTCGGTGGCTTTGACCACGGTACCCGCGATGATGGCATGCGCCGCGACGGCGACCGGCGAGGTGGCGACAATTCTGACCGGCACGTAGATGTGCCAGGGCTTTGGATCCTGACAGCGCAGCTCAATCATCACCCTATCTTTCATGTGCTGCGGCGAGGCGAGCACCGGTTTGACCGGTCGAGTGCACTTGTCGAATTGCAGATGGGCTTCGATGGGGCCGGCCAAAAACCGCTGCCGATCGGTGAGCTTCGGAAACTGTAACGCGGCCTCCGATTTGGCCAGCGCCTCGAGCTGTGCGATGTCCTGCGGATCGGAGATCTCCGCTCCCGCCAGCGCCGGCACGAGCGCCAGTGCGGCAAGCGCGCGGCGCGGAACGAACTTGTCGCGACGAAATTTTGGCGCAATGCTCATAGGTATCACTGAATAAGCAAGCGTCGTGCCATCTGCGCTGGCTGCTGGCGGGCCGGCTGGCGTGCCGCCGCCCGGCGCGCCGTACGGCGGCAAAATCTTGCCGCGGGCGGCCGGCTGCGGATACCGAATCGCCGGTCCCGAGCCTCGGTTGCGACTTGCGTCGCTGTTTGATCGCCCCGGGCGCGCGCTTTTGCGGTTGGCACACCTCTTGCTACTGCTATCCCAACAGGAGTCGATCACATGTTCGAGAGCATTTTTGGAATCCATGAGCAAGCGCTGCTGCTACAGGGGCAACGCGTCGGAATATTGGCGACGAACCTTGCCAACACCGACACGCCGAATTACAAGGCGCGCGACATCGATTTTAGCGCGGTGCTGGCACACACCGATGCGGCGCCGCTGCCGCTTCAGGTCACCGACGGCGCGCACATCATGCTGAATGACCCGTCGACGCCTTCCGCCGACCTGATGTACCGCAACCCATACCAGGCCTCACTCGACGGCAATACGGTGGAAATGCCGATTGAACAAGCGGCCTTCGCGGAAAACAACGTGCGCTATCAGGCGAGCCTGGGCTTCATCAACGGGACGATCGCGGATCTGACGCTGGCCATCAACGGCCAGTAACAGCGCTAGGAGAGAAATATGTCTTTGTTCGATGTCTTTAATACCGCCGGCAGCGCACTGAATGCCGAAACCCTTCGTCTGAACACGACGGCCAGCAATCTGGCAAACGCCGAGAGCGTCAACGGCGATCCCAGCAAGATCTACCGCGCGCGGCATCCGGTGTTTCAAACCATGATGGACGACTCCGCCAATTTCGACCAGCAAGACGCGGCCGTCGGCGTGCGTGTTCTCGGGGTGGTGGAAAGCACTTCGCCGCCGTTAATGCGCTATCAGCCGGACAGTCCGGCGGCGAACAAGGACGGCTATGTCTTCAGCTCGAACGTCAATTCAATCGAAGAAATGACCAACATGATCTCGGCGAACCGCGCCTTCGCCACCAACGTTGACGCAATCAACACGGCCCGGGATTTGTTGCTCAAAACCATTTCGATGGGCCACTAGGCCTAGGAACGCACCATGTTGATCAACGGAACACACGCGACGACGCCGACAAATTTGCCCACGACCGGTACGGGAACGCCGAGCGGTACGGGGACCGGCACGAGCTCGGGGTCGAGTACCGCGAACTCTGCCAGCTCCCTCGGAACTTTGGGTGGAACCGATTTCATCACGCTCATGCTGGCGCAACTGCAAAATCAGGATCCGACCAGTCCGGTGGACAGCAATACCTTTTTGACCCAGCTGGCGCAGCTGAGCGAAGTTCAGGGCATCACTTCGCTCAACAGCAACTTCAGTACCTTGTCGAATTCGCTGACATCGAATCAGGCGATGCAAGCCTCTTCGTTATTGGGTCATCAAGTATTGGTGAGCAGCAGCACGGCCACGCTCGCGGCCGGCGCGACGGTTACCGGCGCCGTCAATGTTCCACAGACCACCTCGCAAGTAACGCTCAGCATCACCGACAGCAACGGCAACGTGGTGAATCAAATCAATCTCGGCGCGCAATCCGCCGGTCTTGCGAACTTCTCGTGGAATGGAACCATGGGCAACGGTTCGCCGGCGCCGGCCGGAACTTACACGCTTACGGCGCAGTACGCGGGCCAAGTGTCCGGCGGCACGGCGGCGACGACGCTGGTCAACGGCACGGTGGACAGCGTGAGCATGGGCGCCGGATCGGCGGGAATGACCTTGAATGTAGCCGGAGTCGGCAGCGTGCCGTTCAGCAGCCTCCAGCAGATATCGAACTAGTTAATTCAGGAGTACCAACATGTCAGCTTTCAACATCGCATTGTCAGGACTCACAGCGGCCAGTACCGATCTGGATGTGGTGTCAAACAATGTCGCAAACGCCGATACGATCGGCTTCAAGAGTTCTCGCGCCGAGTTCGCCGACGTGTACGCGGCGGGCGCGGTCAACCTCAATCAGTCCTCGGTGGGCCAGGGCGTGCGCGTCGATGCCACCGCGCAGCAATTCACGCAGGGCGACGTCACCACGACGGGCTCGAATCTGGATTTGGCCATCAACGGCAATGGCTTCTTTACGCTGCAGGATGCGAGCGGCACGGTCTATTCCCGCAATGGCGAATTCACCCAGGATCAAAATGGCAACGTGGTCAACGCCACGGGCCAGGCGCTGCAGGTGTTTCCGCCCACCGCCAACGGCGGCTTCAATACGGGCACGACCACCGATCTTAACCTCGAGACCGCGCAGAGCGCCCCATTGGCGACCACCGCCGGCACGGTTATCTTGAATCTTCCCTCGGCCTCGACGCCGCCGGCGCTGCCATTCAGCGCGACCAATCCTGCGACGTACAATCAGTCGACATCGACCACGGTCTATGATTCGCTCGGTACCCCACAAACCGCGACGTTCTACTTTGTGCAGACGGCCGTGCCGAATCAGTGGAGCGTGAACATGACCGTCAACGGCACGGTGGTCGGCGGCCCGCAGACATTGACCTTTTCCAATACCGGCGCTGTGACCGCGCCGGTGGGCGGCGCCTTGGCATTCAACGGCTATACGCCGACTGACGGCGCGGCTCCCATGAACATGTCTTTCAACTTCGGTCAGACGACGCAGTTCGGCGGCGGTTTCGGCGTGACCTCGATCATCCAG
>DATNKC010000096.1:0-4305 GCA_035603615.1 Steroidobacteraceae bacterium
GCCGACAGCGGGATATGACGCGTGTCCACTTTGGCGATGCCTTCGGATTTGCTCACGCCATACTCGGCCCAGCCCAGCATGCCGCGAACCGTGTCTCCGACGGCGAATTGGCTGCTGCGCGACTCCACGACTTCGCCCACCGACGCTCCGCCCATGGTCTCGTTGAGCATTTGCGGCAGGGCGTAGGATTTCGCGTCGTTCATTCGCCCCCGCATATAGGGGTCCAGCGATAGATACTGATTGCGCACGCGCACTTCGCCCTCGCCGAGCGCCGGCATGGAAGACTCCTCCAGGCGAAAATTTTCCGGGCTGGGCCAGCCATGCGGCCGGGATGCCAGCACGATGCGGCGATAAGATTCAGCCATCGGCAATCGCTCCTGATTTTAAGTATTTGAATGTTCCCATCGCTTTGGCTATCAATCGATCATCGGCATCCCGGACCTCGCCCTCGCAGAACGCCATGGTCATCGAGCGATGATACGCAAATCCCGAAACGAGCAAGCGCGTACCGGCTTTCGCAGGCTGCAAAAAGCTCGTCTTCATCTCGACGGTTACACCGCCGCCCGCGCCCGCATTGAGTGACCGGCCGGCTACCGCCATCGCCACATCGAGCAGCGACATCAGCACTCCGCCGTGCGCAACCGACCAACTGTTGAGGTGCCAAGGCTCAAGATTCAGCGCAACCACCGAGCGGCCGTCAGCGGCGCTGATGAACTCGACTCCGAGCTCCTTGATAAAAGGGACATTAAGTCGAAATGCGGTCGATTGAGTCACACGAAACCGTACCTTGCGCCGGCGGTGCATGTCAATCAAAGGCTGCGCCACGCGCCGCATGTTGCTGGCACAATGAGCAGGATGATATCCGCCGCTAGCGCAAGTGTTCTGCGATTCGCCGCCCTGGTGCTCGCAACGCTGCTGCTTGGCATTCCCGGGGCGTGGGCCGCGCTGGCACTCTGGTATCAAGGAGGCCAACTAAAAAGCGTCCTTGTCTTGCTGTGGAGCGCATTTACGCTCGGCGTTCTAATTGCGCTCTGGCAAGGCCGTGCCGGACTTGCCTTCTTGAGCTTCGCGCTTGCCTTCGGAGTCTTACTCATCTGGTGGCAGAGCATTGCACCTACCAACGAGCGGCTCTGGGCAGACGATGTCGCGCAAATCACCAACGGTTCTGTCGACGGCAACCACGTGACGCTGCGAAATGTCCGCAACTTCGACTGGCGCAGCAACACCGACTACACGCAACGCTGGGAAACGCGCAGCTACGATCTCGACAAGCTCACGTCGGTCGACATGGTCATGTCGTACTGGGACGGCTGGGCCATTGCGCACATGTTGATATCGTTTGGTTTCGATGACGGCCAACACGTCGCCTTCTCGGTGGAAGTGCGACGCCGCAAGAATGCGACCTATTCGGAGCTCGGCGGTTTCTTCAAGCGGGACGGCCTCAGCATCATCGCGGCCGATGAGCGCGACGTCATCCGGGTGCGCACCAATATCCGCGGTGAAGACGACTATCTGTACCGCATTCGCATGCCACAGCCTGCGATGCGCTCCCTGTTCCTCGGCTACGTCGAGCAGGCTAGCCGCCTGGTCGATACGCCGCGTTTCTACAACACCATTACCGTCAACTGCACCACGCTGGTTTATCACATGATGAAGCGCATCGTGGGCCATTTGCCTTGGAGCTATCGCCTGCTGTTCACCGGCTATCTGCCCGCGTATGTCTACCGCGTGGGGGGCCTGGATCAACGCTTCACGCTCGAGGAGCTGCGCGCGCTCGGCCGGATCACCGATCGTGCCAGACAGTCGGACCGCAGCGACAGCTTCTCCGCGGACATTCGCAAGGGCATTCCCGTCATTGAGCCGGCGGATTTGCCGGTGGGCGAGTAGGACGTCGGCGTTGCGATATTGACCGGTAAAGGGCTCGGCAGGGGGTGTGAGAAGACTCAAGGCCCGAAGGCAGAAGGTCCTGGTAGCGACTCGAAACTCGTCCTCCGACACCGTGAAATTGAGCGTGCATCCTGAATGGCGAGGGGCATCCGGGCCGCCGCTCAATCTCACAGTGCCCGAGGGTCTAGTGAACCACCCGCTCAGGTTCCTCATGCGAAGGCGTGAATCCGTAGTGCCGGAATGCCAAATCCCCGGCAGGCCCACGAATATAGGCGAGGAATTTGGCCGCATCGCTGCGCGCGCCGCTGGTCAGCGCAACAGGATAAATGATGGGCATGTGGCTGCTGGCGGGAAACATACCGACCACGCGCACATTTTTGTCGACCATTGCATCGGTTGCGTAAACGATGCCGAGCACGGCCTCGCCCCGATCGACGAAGGCCAGCGCCGAGCGCACGCTGTCGGCTCTCACCAGCCGCGGCGCGACTTCGTCCCAGACGCCAAGATTGGCCAAGGCCTCATGCGCATACCGGCCTACCGGCACCGAATCCGGATCGCCCGTTGCCAGGCGGCTCTTGCCCACCGCGGCGGCCAAGGCGAAGTGCGGTTCGATCTTCAAACTGATTTTACTGTCGAGCGGCGCGATCAAAACCAATTGGTTTCCCAGCACGTCATGTCGAGTCGCCGGTTGAATCAAGTTTCTGGCTTGCAGGTAATCCATCCACTCGAGATCGGCCGAAAAAAACATATCGGCGCGCGAACCATTTTCGATCTGACGCGCCAGCGCCGAACTGGCGGCAAAGGAGAAGCGCACCGCGATTGATGTGTCCTTGGTGAATGCATCGCCTAAATCCTGGAGCGCGTTGGTGAGGGAGGCGGCAGCAAACACGGTAACCGCTTTTTCCGAGTCCGCGGCGAACGAGTGCAGCCCAAAAAGACAGGCACTCAGCAACCACCATGCGCGCAACGTCGGCTTCATGTTTTTCAGTTGTGCGCGAGCACCGGCGATCCGCTATAGAGTTCCGGAAAGGTGCGCCGGAAATTCTCAATTTTCGGCATGTCGTAGATGGCGATGTAAGGCTGCGTTGGATTATGGATCAAATAATCCTGATGGTACCCTTCCGCGGGATAGAAGCCCTTGAGCGGGTCCACGCGGGTAACGATTGGTCGCGCAAACGCGTGCGACTGATCGAGTTGGCTGATGTAAGCCTGCGCAATCCGCTTCTGATTCTCATCGGCGTAAAAAATGGCCGACCGATATTGAGTCCCGACGTCGGGTCCTTGTCGATTCAATTGCGTCGGATCGTGAACCACTGAAAATGCGATTTGCAATATCTGCCCATAGGAAATCGCCGCGGGATCGAAGACGATCTTGACCGATTCCGCATGGCCCGTGGTTCCGGAACTGACGGTTTCGTAGTCCGCAGTGGCTTTCTCGCCGCCCGCGTAGCCCGCGATCACGTTCTTTACGCCGCGCACGTGCTCGAATACGCCTTGCACACCCCAAAAACAGCCGCCTGACAACACCGCGGTCTGATCGGGGCCTTGGGATTTGGGATTGTCGACCGCAGCGGGGGCGATGATGACGGGCGCCTCTGCGCCGAACAGCGGTGCGTGCCAGAGAATCGCGCCCGCCGTGATGGTACCCACGAGTGCGGCAAGCCGCAGCGATTTTGAAGACTTCCGAAAAAACATATTCGCTCTCCTATGCGCGAGCCGTGAAGTGCAGCGCGACTGAATTCATGCAATAGCGCAGCCCGGTGGGTTTCGGGCCGTCGTCAAACACGTGGCCCAAGTGCGCGTCGCAGCGCCGGCACGAGATCGCATCTCGCGACATTCCGAAAGTGGTGTCGCTGCTCTTGACCACATTCACCGCTGAAATGGGCTGCCAGAAACTAGGCCAGCCGGTGCCGGATTCGAACTTGGTTTTTGAATCATAGAGCGCCGTATCGCAGCAGATGCAATGATAAATCCCGTCCGCGTGATTCCGGTCGTACTCGCCCGTGAACGCGACTTCCGTGCCCGCCTGCCGCGCGACACGGTAGCTGAGGGGCGAGAGTTGCGCTTTCCACTCTGCATCGGTCTTCACGATTTTTGCGACCCGTACCATCCCCAGGCTCTTGCCGGCCGGCGAGAAATTCTCAATCGACACGTCGCTGCTGACCGCCGGACCGGATAGTATTGCCGCAGCGACCCTGCCCACCAAAGGCACGGCCGACAGGGCGCCCAACCCGACGATGAAATAACGACGACTTAACATTGCCTGCATGACATTGCCCCTCACCCGAATGTAAATGAATACGCTTGCACGCCTGGATCCAAGAACTCGATTGAAAACACGTGCTCGCCGACATCGCCGGACTGTCGGATCAATTGATACAGCCGCTGCCCGTCAATGATTCCAGCGCCGCTTGCATC
>DATNKC010000097.1:0-6107 GCA_035603615.1 Steroidobacteraceae bacterium
TCGCCGCGGGTCGGGAACGGCGCGAGCCCCGCATCCTGTTTAATGGTGTGCAGTTTCTCGCGGCGCCCCGTCAATACCTTGTGCGGATAGGCCTGATGCCCCACGTCCCAAACGAGCCGGTCGTCGGGGGTGTTGAACACATAATGCAGCGCAATTGTGAGTTCCACCGTGCCTAATCCAGCGGCGAAATGACCGCCGCGGGTCGCCACGCTATGAATCAGAAATTGGCGTAATTCCTGCGCCAGCTCGGTCAATTTCGCTGCGGGTAGCTTGCGTAGGTCGGCCGGTGAGGCGATGGTTTCGAGCAGCGGATAGCTGGCGGGCGGGACGTCCATATCCCACCAGTTTATACTGCGCGCCCCTCATAGTGGCAATGG
Source organism: Steroidobacteraceae bacterium (assembly GCA_035603615.1). Lineage (GTDB taxonomy): Bacteria > Pseudomonadota > Gammaproteobacteria > Steroidobacterales > Steroidobacteraceae > Bog-1198. The sequence continues at coordinate 378 of DATNKC010000097.1, forward strand.
ACTAAAAAGGGTGTTGCGGATTTGCACCAGCCCTAACTGGCTGAGATGATGCTATTTTTGCGGGTTTCCGAGATACTGCCTACATGGATTCCGTCAGTTCCGATGAGGTCTACCAGGATCAGATTCTGCCGCATGTTTCGCGCACTTTTGCGTTGACCATTCCGCAACTGCCGCCTGCCCTAAGCATTCCCGTGACCAGCGCATATCTGCTGTGCAGAATTGCCGACACCATCGAGGATGAACCGGCGCTGTCAGCGCCTGAAACACTGGCTTTCCTGCAGCGTTTCAGCGCTGTGGTGGGGGGAAGCGGCGATCCTGAGGCTTTGGCGCGCGATTTGGAGCACCGTCTTTCCGACCGCACCCTGCCGACGGAACGCGATCTGGTGAGCAATATGGACCGCGTGGTGCGGGTGACCGCAAATTTGGGCGCCGCCCAGCATGCCGCCATCAAGCGCTGCGTCGAGCTCATGTGCTACGGCATGCCGCGCTTCCAATTCAATGCCAGCCTCAAAGGACTGCCCCGGTCGAGCGATTTGGACGACTATTGCTACTACGTCGCGGGAGTCGTGGGTGAGATGCTCACGGACCTGTTCTGCGATTATTCGCCCGAAATCGCACGCCGCCGGAATAGCTTGAGCGCGCTTGCGGCCTCATTTGCCCAGGGTTTGCAGATGACGAATATCCTCAAGGATATCTGGGAGGATCGCAGCCGCGGCGCCTGTTGGCTGCCCCAGGAGGTCTTTTCCCGGCATGGCGTCGAGCTTGCGAGTGTCTCCAGCGACTCCGACGACCCGCGCTTTAAGGCAGGAATCATCGAATTGGTCGCCGTTGCGCATGCGCACTTGCGCAACGCGCTAGATTACACATTATTAATACCCGGCAAAGAGAAAGGCATTCGCCGCTTTTGTCTGTGGGCTATCGGGCTTGCTGCCTTAACCTTGCGTAAAATTGCGCAAAATCCGGGCTTTACCGCCGGCGCGCAAGTCAAGGTGACGAGAATGGCTGTTAGTATGACGATGCTCATGACCAACACCTTCATCGGCAACGATTGGATGCTGAGGCGCCTGTTTGCCCGCGCGGCGCACGGCTTGCCGCTCGCACGGCTTCCCGAGGCGAGATGGCCGCGACCCGCGCCGGTCTTGGCCAACCAGGACGCCGAAAGCGAAGAACACGCCGTCCGGCGCTACGGGAGTTCGGGGTCGTGAACCGAACCGCCCCGAAAACCGCTCCGTTTCCAGCGGGGCTGCCGGACGCGCGCGGCGACATCGTCTCGCACACGCTGAAGCGGGTCGCCGATTCCTCGCCGCTGGACCGCGCCATTGCCGCGGCACGCGAGGCGCTCATCGCGCAGCAAAATGCCAAGGGCTACTGGCTCTATGAGCTCGAGGCGGACTGCACGATCCCCGCGGAGTACATCATGATGATGCACTTCCTGGATGAGATCGACGCGCCGCTGCAGGCAAAGATCGCCAATCACCTGCGCGCGAAGCAAGCCGAGCACGGCGGCTGGCCGCTGTACCACAACGGCGAATTGGATTTGAGCTGCACGGTCAAGGCGTACTACGCGTTGAAACTCGCGGGCGACGATGTGCAAGCACCGCATATGACGAAGGCGCGCACGGCCATCTTGGAGCGGGGCGGCGCCGCCCGGGCCAATGTGTTCACGCGCATCGCGCTGGCGCTGTTTGGCGAGCTGCCGTGGCGCGGCGTGCCTTACATCCCCGTCGAAATCATGTTGCTGCCGAAGTGGTTTCCATTTCACATCGACAAAGTCTCTTATTGGTCGCGCACGGTCATGGTGCCTCTATTCATTCTCTGCACGCTGAAGCCCAAGGCCAAGAATCCGCGCAACCTCGGCATCCGCGAGCTGTTCACGACGCCCCCCGAGAAGGAGCGGCATTACTTCAAACGTGCCGGGATGCTGGCGAAGGCATTCCTGCTGTTCGACCACGTCGGCCGCATGATCGACCCCCTGGTCCCCAAGGCCATGCGCGAGCTCGCGACACGGCGCGCCGAGAGTTGGTTTATCGCTCGCCTCAATGGCGAGGACGGCCTCGGCGCCATTTTCCCGGCGATGGTCAATGCCCTGGAAGCCATGGTGATCCTGGGTTATCCGGCGGATGATCCGCGGCGCGTCACGGCAAAACGCGCCATACAAAAGCTTCTGGTGGTGGGTCCCTCGAGCGCTTACTGCCAACCCTGCGTCTCGCCGATTTGGGATACCGCGCTCGCCGCGCTCGCCATGCAGGAAGCCGGTGACGAGGCCTCGCGCGCCGCATCGGTGCGCGCGCTCGATTGGCTGAAGACCAAGCAACTGCTCGATGAACCGGGCGACTGGCGCGTGCGACGTCCCCATCTCGCCGGCGGCGGATGGGCGTTTCAATTCGCGAATGACTTCTATCCGGATCTCGACGATACCGCAGTGGTCGCCTGGGCCATGCATCAGGCGCGCGATTCATCGCGTTATGCCGAGAGCATCCGCCGCGCGCTCGATTGGCTGACGGGAATGCAAAGCCGCGACGGCGGATTTGGGGCGTTCGACGCGGACAATACCTGTTACTACTTGAACAAGATTCCCTTCGCCGATCATGGCGCGCTCTTGGATCCGCCCACCAGCGATGTGACGGCGCGGGTCGTTACCGTTCTCGCGCGAGTCGGCAGGCCCGAGGATAAGCCCGCGCTGACGCGGGCGATTGAGTTTTTGCGCAAGCAACAGGAAGCCGATGGGTCATGGTTCGGGCGTTGGGGCACGAATTATATTTACGGCACCTGGTCGGTGCTCATGTCGTTGGCGCAGGCGCACGTCGGGCCCGACGATCCCATGGTGAAGCGCGCGGTCGCATGGCTCAAGCAAAAGCAAAATGCGGACGGCGGCTGGGGCGAGAGCAACGACAGCTATGCGCTGCAATCGCGTCCTGCGGAGGTTTTCGGCAGCACGCCATATCAAACCGCCTGGGCGCTGTTGGGACTGTTCTCGGCCGGCGAGGCGGGGTCCGATGCGGCGCGGCGTGGCGCGGATTACCTGCTGCATACACGGCAAGCCGATGATCTTTGGACTCATCCGAGCTATACGGCGCCGGGGTTCCCGCGCGTGTTTTATCTGCGCTATCACGGCTATTCGGCCTATTTCCCCTTGTGGGCGCTGGCCGCCTACCGGAATCTGACCCGGCGCGGAATCGCACATTGAGTGGAAGGCCCCGTCATTGAGCTCGGTGGGCGTCGTCGCGGCGCTCGCATCCGAAGCGCGAGCCTTAGGCCCCTCGATGCCGCGCGGCGGAGACCCCCCCTTGAGCGAACTCGCCTTGCTGGGCGAAGGATCGTTGCTGGCGTTAAGCGGCATCGGCCGCGCCGCAGCCACCGCGGCGGCGCAGGCTCTGGTTGATGCCGGAGCCTCGTCGCTCATGACCTTCGGCATGGCCGGCGGCCTCGATCCCAATCTTAAGCCCGGAACTGTCGTGATACCGGGCGAAGTGCTCTTAACCGAGGGCGGCCGATACACCACCGCTCGAGCATGGCGAGAACAAGTGACCGCCGCCATCAGTCCCTTGTGTGCGGTGAGTGAGGGCAATCTGCTCACCAGCACGCATGCGATCGAGACGCCGGCGGACAAAGCCGCGGCGTTTCGCGATACCGGCGCGGCCGCCGTCGATATGGAAAGCGCCGCCGTGGCGGAAATTGCCGCCAAACACCATCTTCCCTTCATCGCGGTGCGCGTCATCGTCGATACCGCCGCAGACGTGTTGCCGCGCGCGGTCGTCGCCGCGAGTCTCCTGGGAAGGGTGCGGTTCGGGCGCTTGATCGGCGGTCTGATTCTGGCGCCGCGCGAGATTGTCGGGTTGATTCGCCTCGCTCAGCGCTATCGAATCGCGATGCGCTCGTTGCATGCCATCGGCGCGCATCTCGCATGAAGGCCCTGGTCACGGGGGCGACCGGCTTCGTCGGTGCGGCAGTCGCCAGAGCGTTGCTCGGCGAGCAATGGCAGGTTCGGGTGCTGGCGCGTCGCGGCTCGGATCGGCGCAATTTGAAGAATCTCGATGTGGAAGTCGCCGAAGGCGATCTGGGCGACTTAAGTTCGCTGGAGCGCGCGGCGCAGGGCTGCGACGGATTGTTCCACGTCGCGGCCGACTATCGATTGGGCGCGCGCGATCCCACGGAGTTGTATCGAGCCAATGTCGAAGGTACGCGCAATGTCTTGAATGCGGCGGTCCGCTCGGGCGTGCGGCGGATCATCTACACCAGCAGCGTCGCGACCATCGGCATTCCCGCCGACGGCACTCCGGGCGATGAACGCACGGCAAGCTCGCTCGCGAAGATGATCGGACACTACAAGCGCTCGAAGTACCTGGCCGAAGAAGTTGTGCGCGATGCGGCGCAGGGCGGCATATCCGTGGTCATCGTCAGCCCTTCGACGCCGGTGGGCCCCGGCGATGTGAAGCCCACGCCCACCGGTCAATTGGTGCTCGATGCCGCCGCGGGCCGCATGCCCGCGTACGTGGATACCGGATTGAATATCGTCCACGTCGACGATGTGGCCGCCGGGCACCTGCTGGCCTATGAACGCGGCAAGCCCGGCGAGCGCTACATTTTGGGCGGTCAAGACATGAGCTTGCGGGAGATCCTCGAGGTGATCGCGCGTCTCGAAGGTCGAAATCCGCCGCGTGTGCGGCTGCCCTACGGTCTGGTTCTGCCCATCGCCTACGTGGCCGAGGGATTCGCCAGGCTCACCGGCCGCAGCGGGCGCATCACCTTGGAAGGCGTGCGCATGTCGCGCAAAAAGATGTTTTTTTCAAGCGCCAAAGCGGCGCGAGAATTGGGGTATCGATGGCGGCCGCCGGTGCAAGCGTTCGAGGATGCAATTCGTTGGTTTCGCGACAACGGCTTGCTGCAATAGCCGCGGCGCTGGCGTCTCTCTTTTGGGAGCCGCTATGATTCTCGCATGAGCAATCTTGATGCAGATTCAGACGCGCTGATTTTGGTCGATGAAGCCGATCGCAGCTTAGGTGTTTTGAGCAAAGCCTTATGTCACGAGGGCCGCGGCGTCCTGCACCGCGCCTTCTCATTGCTGATTTTTAATGAGCGCGGCGAGCTGCTGATTCAGCAGCGCTCCGCGTCCAAGCGGCTGTGGCCGATGTACTGGTCCAATAGCTGCTGCAGCCATCCTCGCGGCGATGAGTCATTGGAGACGGCCACGCAGCGGCGCCTCTATGAGGAACTCGGGATTCGCTGCCCCCTGCAATTCTTGTTCAAGTTCCAGTACCAGGCGCAATTCGACGCCACAGGCGCGGAAAACGAATTGTGCTCGGTGTATATAGGACGATGCCGCGAACCCATCAAGGTGGATTCCGACGAAATTGTCGATTGGCGCTGGATCAGCCCCGAGGCCCTGCAAAGGGAAATCGCCGCTCAGGGCGGCCGGACTTTCACCCCCTGGTTCATGCTGGAATGGACCCGAATCTGGCGCGACCATCGGCAAGCGGTGCTGGTAATATAGGCGCTTATGGCTATCCCACTCCTGCAGATGTACAAGGTTGCCCGCTATATTGCCGGGCGTAAGTTGGCCGGCGACAAGCGCTATCCATTGGTTCTCATGCTGGAACCCCTGTTCCAATGCAATTTGGCCTGTTCCGGCTGCGGCAAGATCGATTATCCCAAGGAGACCCTGCAAAAGCGGGTCAGCCTGGAAGACGCGTTGCGCGCCGTCGATGAATGCGGCGCCCCGATCGTGTCGAT